>NZ_DATCVJ010000154.1:0-17784 GCF_036566945.1 Chitinophaga sp.
CTACCTCATCCTCGAAGATGTGAGAAAAGGAGATCAGATTGAATACGCCTATTCTGTTACCGGCGACAATCCCATCTTTAACGGAAAACTCGATAGCCGCATTTATTTTGTGGCCTACGAACCCATTGTTAACTACTATAAAAATCTGATCGTAAGCCCCCAAAGGCCCATCCGGTTTAAATTATACAACAATGCCACCGCCGGCGTTCAAAAAAACTGGAACGGACTGCGGGTATATGAATGGAATAATGTAGATATCAGGGAGGCAGACAATAGCAACTATGTACCCTCCTGGTTCAATCCTTTTACACGTATACACGTAAGCGAATACACCTCCTGGAAAGAGGTGGCCGACTGGGCCAGGAAAATAAATACCATGCCTGCGCCCGGCCCTGCATTAGCACACAAAATTGAGGCGCTCAAAAAAGCAGCCAATGGCGACAAAAGCAGTTACCTCCTGCAGGCGTTACGATTTGTACAGGACGATATCCGATACATGGGTATTGAAATGGGAGAATACTCACATCGCCCCAATTTGCCGGATCGCGTGCTGACACAGCGTTTTGGCGACTGTAAAGACAAAGCGTTGCTCCTTTGTACCATCCTGCGGGCCAATGGCATCACCGCCAACATGGCCTATGTGAATACAGATATCAAAGGTGTAGTAGGCGACATGCTGCCGGGACCCAATGCGTTTAATCATGCCATTGCGCAAGTAATTCTTAATAACAAAGTGTACTGGCTGGATGGCACCATGTCTTATCAGCGGGGAAATCTGGCTGATTTCTGCGAACCGGATTATGAGCGTGCACTGGTGATTACCGATACTACTACGCAGCTCACGCCTATTGTTCCGGTTACCCGCGGACGCATCGTTGTCCGTGAAACCTTTACACTGCCTGACGATGAAAATAAAGATGGTGGCCTGGAAGTCATGACCACCTACCACCGCGATGAAGCAGATGCCCAACGTGCGGACCTTGCCGGCACCAGTATGAAGGATAAGGAAAAATCGTACCTCAGCTATTATAAAAAGTTATATGGAGATGTGGCGATCAAAGATGCTATCACCACACAAGACTCTGCCAGCAGCAATACTATCCGCGTCAGGGAAAACTACCTGATACACCGGATGTGGAAAAGAGACAGTCTTACCGGCAAGCTGCAGTTCTCCACTGATGCACAATCGTTTTATGATATCTTATCCTATATCACTGACGATCAACGGAAAGTACCTGTCACCCTGCGTTATCCCTATGACCTGGATTATCAGATCATCCTGCATACGCCTATTGAATGGTCGTTGGATCAGGCGCCAGTGCATATTCAAAATGAGTATTATGCCTTTGATTATACCGCATCCAAAAATGGTATGTACATCACCCTGTCTTACCAGTTTAAAACCTTCCGTGATCACGTGCCGGTAAAGTTCATTCCGCAATACGTGAAAGACCTGAAGAAAATGAATGAAACCACGTCGCTGGATCTTTCCTGGAAGCCGGATAGCACGCCGGTACAGCGTCCGGGAATACCCGGCAACTGGCTGGCCATTGTGCTGGCAGTCATGTTTGCGGGCGTATTTGCATATCTCGCCACTGTTTACTACAAACAGTCCGTATGGCCATCAAAAGAACCGGTGGAGTCCATTCCTATTGGCGGTGGGCTTGCGCTGCTGGCCATAGGACTAGTATTCACCCCTATGGGAGAATTTGTAGGTGTTTGTAAAATGGCCGTTTTTGATTATAGTTTCTGGGTAAACGCCTCCACGCGGAAAGACCTTGGAAACGTAACACTGGTGCAGCTTTTCCTGATCATGGAAATGGTGGTGAATGTGTTGCTGCTCACTTATAGTGTGTTGCTGGCCATATTATTTTTTAACAGACGGGATACTTTTCCGTTTGCGCTCGCCACTTACTATTTTATCTCCACTATTTTTATTTATGCAGACAATTCCATCAACAACTACTACTTCAAAACACAGCAACCAGACAATATATTCAGTTTAAACTCTATCCTCTGGCCGCTGTTGCGCATGGCCATCTGGGTACCTTACCTCCTGACTTCAGAGCGGGCAAAAACAACTTTTGTAGTGCCTTATCAGTCAGAGAAAGCGTCTTAAATATTATTAACGTATTTCCGCACGGTGACCAGGTTCACGATGTATACAAGACCCAGCACCAGCACAATACCCGCAAATACGGGTACACCCGGCCATGGGCTGACCTGCATCTGGTGCGTAGCCAGTTCTGCGGCGGCCCAATATTGTAAACCCGCTACCAGTAGCAGCGACAGGATGCCAATAATAATATACAGGGGCACAAACTGTTTCAGCAGATAACGTTGTAATTGTTTGGGCGCGGTGCCAAGGATTACCAGCAATTGAATTTCTCGTTTACAGGAAGCAATCACCAACTGTATAAACATGCTGAACACCAGCAGTGCAAAGAACAATAAGATTAGTCCAAAAAATCCGACTACAGATACAATGGTTTGTACAATCATCCTGGTTTTGCTGAACTTCAGTTTATCCTGGTTGGTGGTGTAACCATTATCTTCCAGGAACTTTACCAGCGCCGGATTAGAGGGATCGGGTGTTTTAATAATCACCCGGGAAGTACCAACAGGCGTGCCCGTACCGTACCTGGTGTTAGCCCACGACATAAAGGAGGCGGGCACCAGGAAGGAAGAGATGCGATCAGAAAAACCTACTACATGCCCCATATACTGATCGGCCACCTGGCTGTTGGAAATGCTTACCTGTAAAGGCAATGCCTTCACCGTTTCCTGAGAAATCTGTGGCAGGTCCTGGCTGAGCGAAAAGCCGAAGTTATAGAGGTTAAGAAAGTCGTTAGGTAAGATAATAGGAATGGTGCGGTCTCCATCGCTCCATTTCCAGTCTTCATTTTTCACATCTAAGAAGCTATCCGGTACTGCTTCAAAAAACATATCTGTTGCAAAGTGCAGGTCGCCGGGTGCTTGTATCACTACTTTGTACTGGCTGGAGGTCACTAACCCAAATGCCTGTACGAAAGGCTGCTTTCTTATATTGGCAATTTCTTCGGTGGTAAAAATGCTTTTGGCCGATTGTCCCATCATGGCGTTGGTGATGGTTTTGTTGATCACCAGGAAGTCGGCCGTTTCATTTTGGTTTTTGGTACTATACAGTAACTGGCTGAAGTTGGTATGCGCTTGTATGGCTATCAGGATCAGCAGCATAGCAATGCCCAGTCCAACGGCGGCCATCAGGAAGCGGGTTTTACCTACACCGGTTTGAATGATTTGCTTAAGTAAGTCGAAAAAAGGACGCATGAAACAACATTAAAGATGGTAATGCACATCGTAAGTGAAGTGCTGGTCATTATCCAGGTCTGTTAAAATGAACCCGGCATTGCGGGCCTTACATTCGTCGGCAATCAGTGCCGCGGCACGTTGGGTATTTTCTTCATCCAGGTGGCTGAAGGGTTCGTCCATCAGCAGCCATTGAAAAGGTTGAACCAGCGCCCTGATAATCGCTATGCGCTGCCGCTCGCCGTAGGAAAGGGTTTTACCACTCTGTTCCAATATATGCGACACGTTTAGCCGGGCTGCCATTTCATCAATCTTTTCGGCAGGATAGTACGGCTTGGGTTGCATCACTCTTTTCAGCGTAATGTTTTCGCGGGCGGTGAGCTGTTCAAACAGCCGGAGGTCCTGGAATATGATGCTCAGCTCCTGCTGCCGCATGGCTGAAATCTCATTTTTACTGTATGCCTGCCAGGGTTGCCCGTTTACCTGTACTTTTCCGGTATAGTCATACCTGATATGATACAGGTAGTGGATCAGGGTGGTTTTACCGGTACCTGAAGGCGCTTTTATTTTCACAAAACTGCCTGGCTTAAAAGTCACGTCCTGGTTCCAGATGTCCGATGACCGTTGCCGGAGCTTATCCTGCAAGGGTATGGGCATGAGCTGATTGAGCTGAATCTGCATAGTGTAAAAAAGAATTACGAATTACAAATTACGAATTACGGAGTTGTGGATAGATAGTAAACGCGAAAATCATCCGCTATCATCTACCCACAACTCCGTAATTCGTAATTCGCAATTCGTAATTTATTTAAAAAATATCATTAGTGTGCCTGAACAGTGTCTGCCGGCGCTGCAAAGAGGCTATCTTCATAAGCCTTTTCCTTTTCTTTCTTTGCTTTCATCACTTTTTGCGCATCTATACCGAAGTTAACCAGTTGTACCAGGCTGTTCTGATCTTTATTTTTAAAGGTCAGCACGGCTTCTGCATGTTGTACATCACTGCCTTCGTTTTTGCTGACAACGGTAAAGTCTTTAAACAGTTCTTTTACTTTCTTTGATACTGTTTTTTCTTCGGCATCCATCTGGCTTTCAGGGATGATAGCAGTTACTTTTTCGAGGTCTACATAACCACCGAGCATGCTTCCTTTTACTTTACCTTCAATGCCTTCCGGTAATTTGATGCTGCCTTTGCCGGCCAGGTATTGTTGTAACAATACGCTATCAGAACCTACTGTTACAAATTTCTCTGTGATAGAGAAGGGAGGCATGGTGGCAGCTGCCATTGGATTGATGGTTACATAATGATCACCTTCGCGGGCAAACACTTCTTTCAGCATAGGGGAAGTCATTACTTTATTGAATGCATCCTTGTTACCTACTTTCAGGCTGAAGATCCATTTAGCGGAAGGTGTTTCGTTAAATTCGCCAGGGTAGTATTCTGATTCTTTTCGGGTGATAGCGAAATCGGAAGCTACATATACCAGCTGACCTTCAAAAGCGTTCAGGATATCATCCATGCTTAATCCGGATTTGCCGCTGATGGCCATGTTTACGATACCGTCCATGCCGGTCGCTTTAATGATATCGCCGATCATGCGGAAATCGAAAGCGTAGGAAACGAAACCGGTGATATTTTCAGAAGGGTATTTCTTCAACATATCAAGATCGATTTCTTTCTTGCCATATTTCTTGTAGATGGATGCAAGTTCTTTACCCATGAAGGTATTGCCGTTGAAGAGAATTTTACCGTTTTCGAAGTTCACGGTACCGGTGTAGAAAGATCCTTCCATCAGCTTTTTCACGTTGGCAGGGATCATAGTAAACTGGCCGCTGTTATAAATAGCTTCGGGGTTTACGAAGATGCCTGCATCAGCGCCTTCTTTCAGCAATTTGGCAAATGGCTCGATAGAACCGGCAGATTCTTCTTTTTTCAGGTGGAAGAGGTGATCTACTTCTGCTACCCATGTTTTCACTTCTGCATCGTCATCGGCGGCTCTGAGGGCTGCTGGTGTAGCGACTGCGGAATCAGCGGCTTCTTCTGCGGCATCAGTATTTGGCATGGTATTGCCGGGAGCATACTGTTTCAGGCTGCTGGGGTCTACTGCGCTCACGTAGATGACGGTAGATTTATTCCAGCCAATTACAGCGTGCTGCTGAGTGGCCCAGATATATTTGAAGTCATTTTGTGTTTTCAGGGAAAAATCTGCCACTGTTTTTTTCAGATAGGCTTCAAATTTGTCGGCATCTTTCAAACTGGCTGTGAAAGCCACATAAGACTTATGGTCCGCTGGCTGGCCCTGGAAAACGAAGGATGCAAAGAAGTGACTTTGCAGGTCGAGACCGGAGTTTTCGGCATCTTTCCAGGCTTTCATCATCTCATTGGCAGTGTCTTTGCTTTGAGCGGCATCAAACAGTTTGTCCATGGTAATGCCGTTGGTCACCAGTTTGGTGGTCAGTTGTTTGGCATTCAGGTCGATAATCAGACCGGCTGTTTTAGGAATGTACCGGCTCTCTTCAGGGGTTTTAGAGCAGGAAGACAGAATAACGGCTGCGGCTACAGCAGTTAACAACACTTTGGAAATTGTTCTTTTCATAAAAGGTGTAAAAAATTAAAGAAAATGATTCGGAGCTACACAAGATCAAACAATACATTCCCACTATCGTGGTATTTCATTCGTGCAAAAGTACGTATATTTTTGTAGCGCATATGTCTCATTTTTCCCTGCACATACAATAATTCAATACTGATTAAGTTTATACCTTTGCTACTAACTATGAAACTATTACTAAATACCATAGAAAAACCATTATGTTCCTGATCATGTTACAATACATACGGCCCGTTGCGGCTGTAGAACACTTCATGGAGGCGCATACCGCCTTCCTGCAGAAGCACTACGAAAGTGGGCAATTCATCATATCGGGTAGAAGAAAGCCTAAATCCGGTGCTGTAATTCTTTGCAATGCGTCCAGCCGCAAGGAAGTAGAACAGATCATGAGTGAAGATCCACTGGAAAAATACCAGCTGGCACTTTACGAGATCATAGAATTTGAGCCAACAAAGTATGCCAGCACGCAGGAGAAATAGTCTTTCCGCCTTGTAATGCCTTGCCAACCGCTTATGCTTCTTTATTTCCGGATGATTACTTCATAAAGTAGATGACTTTCGTCAGCCATTTGCTACTGTCCTTTTCTTTGCCCGGATCTGTTACATACATCTCTATTGTGGGTGGGATTATTTTCCTCCCTTTATCTGTAATAAATTTTTGAATGGCCACATGTGCGTTGGCTATTTTGCTGTAAGGGCCATAATAGTCCGCATATGCCGCCTGGGCTGCCGGCAGCGTAATGATTTCATAGCCGCTGGCTGCTTTACTGCCTTCCGGTACCGGTATAGCCGCTGCCATATCTGTTTGCTGTAGTTTCCTGTCCCAGGTAAAGAAAATACCGCAAGGCACGCCTGGCTGCAATTTAGCTGCCGTGGCAGCATTATAAATTGTTCTCAGATTTTGACGATAATAGTCGGTAATCCTGCTCATCGGGATCGTTTTCCGTACAGCCGCATACGTAGTGGCCGGGAAATTCATTTCTTTTACCGTTACGTCAATACCATTGGGCGTCCCGGGGCCTTTTACTTCTGCTTCCGCCATGCTTTTCAGGTTACTGAGGCCCTGGTCGAAATCCGTTTCCAGTGCGCCTTTCATAAAAAGAGACATCACATTTTGCGGGCGTTTGTAGCGGGTATCAAATCCCCAGGTAACTTTTGTTTTACCGGCAGCTTCAGATAAATTAAAGAACACATCCGACTCAGAGGGAAAAGGTGTAAGGAAGGTAAGCTTCTGTGTTACAGACTTATAGGTGTCCATAGATAAATGTTGCAACTTCCCCTCCCCGATTTTACTGCCTTTCCAGGAATCGGTAGCACCAATAGTACCATCATCACCGGTAATGGTGAACCTGGCAGTAGAATCCATCTGTTTCCAGGTATTCCACTTATTAAATTTTTCGAATCTGATAATGTCATTCCATACTATAGACGCGGGAGCATTGATTTCTACAGTACGCTCCACATGCATGGTTGTGGGCGCGAAAAAGATCAACGCAAGTGCTATGAACAGGATGATTCCTATGATCCAGGCGAGTGTTTTAAGTACTTTCATGACTGTCGGGGGTTGATGATAATAAAAATACGTCTTTTTATTGTTCAACCGACACATCACGTTGGCAATCAGGTAGAAGAATGTTGGCTACTCGTAGTCTTTTTCGTTGGTTTTGTCCTGTTGATACTGCTCGTCTGCTTCCTTTGCTTTTTCAAAGTCCAGAATAACAGAGTTGATGCAATAACGAAGTCCTGTTGGCGGCGGTCCATCGTCGAAAACATGTCCGAGGTGCGATTTGCAGCGACCACATAATACCTCTGTCCGGTGCATGCCATGCGTATTGTCAGGCGAATAAATGACACTGGTTTTGGTAAGTGGCTGAAAAAAGCTGGGCCATCCGCAACTGCTTTCGAATTTGGCATCGGAAACGAATAACGGATTTCCGCAGGCGGCGCAGTAATAAGTGCCGTTTTCGGTGCTGTTCCAATATTTTCCGGTGAATGCCCACTCTGTTCCCTTTTCCCTGGCAATGTTAAAAACCTCCTTTGGCAGTACTTCCTTCCATTCTTCTTCTGTAAGATTTACTTTACTGGCATCTGTACGGGAGTAGATTCCTCCCTTCTTTTTTCCATCTTCCATTGATTTCTTTTTTTCGCCGTTTTACGGGTAAGTACGGTTGGTAATTTTGATAGAGCTATTCAAAATTATTCGATTCCATAGGTACATATGTAAAGTTTTGATTCGTTAACTTCTCATTAACACTATCATTGTGATTCTGTCAGTTTGTTGTTTCCCATAAATTATCTCTATAAAAAATACGTATGAACATGCATAATGGATTGTTATTTCTTGCAAATCAAGGGCCTAATTAACAAAACAGTTGATTTTTTGTTTAAAACTGTCTGATAATCACCGATGAGCAACTGCATTTAAATTGTTAACTTTACAGCAAAAGGCTAGTAAGTGGCGGATATCATCAATTTATTACCAGACAATATAGCGAACCAGATAGCTGCAGGAGAAGTGATACAAAGACCGGCATCAGCGGTAAAAGAATTACTGGAAAATGCAGTGGATGCAGGCGCTACGGAGATTCAGCTGATCATAAAAGATGCAGGCAAGGAGTTAGTGCAGGTAATTGATAATGGCGGCGGTATGAGCGAAACGGATGCCCGGATGTGCTTTGAACGCCATGCTACCTCAAAAATACAATCCATAGACGATCTTTTCCAGATCACTACCATGGGATTCAGGGGTGAAGCCCTGGCCTCCATTGCGGCTGTTTCCCAGGTGGAACTCAAAACCCGTAAGAAAGGCGCCGATGTTGGTTCCTATGTGGAAATCGATAATAGCTTCGTGAAAAAGCAGGAACCCTGTCAAACAGCAGAAGGTACCAGCATTGCTATGAAAAACCTGTTCTTCAATGTGCCTGCCCGCAGAAACTTCCTGAAAAGCAACGCGGCAGAAATGAGGCACATCGTCGACGAGTTCATTCGTGTGGCCATGTCCTTTCCCCAACTGCAGTTTTCACTCACCAGCAATAATCAGCAGCTGTTCCACCTCGACAAAGGATCGCTTAAACAGCGTATCGTTGCCATCCTGGGACAACACTATAACGCCCGTCTTGTTAGCGTAAAGGAAACTACCGACTACATGAATGTGTACGGATTTGTAGGAAAACCGGAAACTGCCAAGAAAACCAGAGGCGATCAGTTCTTTTTTGTCAATAACCGCTTTATCAAAAGCTCTTACCTGAACCATGCAGTCATGAATGCTTTTGCGGATATTATCCCCGCAGATGGCTTCCCTCTGTATGTACTGTTTATTGACGTAAACCCTGAGCATGTCGACATCAACGTACATCCTACCAAACAGGAAATTAAGTTCGATGATGAAAAGCTGATGTATGCTTTTGTACAATCTGCTGTAAAGCACTCCCTGGCGCAGTTCAGCATCACTGCCACCCTGGATTTTGACCTGGACCCCAGCATCCAGGCCCTGGACGCCGTAAGTAAACCATTTACCGCCCAGCAACAGAATGAGTCTACCCTGAGTCCCCTGTATAAATCCTTTACACAGGCGAACCAGGCCCACATGATCGACAAAAGCAGCAATAGCAGTAATCTGAAGCACTGGAAAGACTTATACGAAACCAACAGCAACGATAGTTACGCTTCCAGCACTTATACTACTGAACAGGAGCCGGAAACACGTCCTGCTGTTACGTACGAAAGTCAGCCCCATGCTACTGCTTCCGTTATTGATGAACGCTGGCAGGATACTGCCACCGATCAGAAAGTACCGGTACAGATCCAGCAACAATACATATTGTCCCAGATAAAATCGGGCTTCATATTAATAGATCAACAGGCAGCACATGAAAGGATTCTGTATGAACGCTACCAGCGTGCCTTACTCGAAACGCCCATGGCTACCCAACAAAGCCTTTTCCCGCAAACCCTGCAATTGCCGCCGGCAGATGCAGCCCTGGTAAGCGAAATGCTGGCAGATCTTCAGACACTGGGCTACGACCTGGAGCCATTTGGTAATAATACCTTCATTGTGCGCGGCACTCCTGCCGACATCCAGAATGGGAATAACCAGGCTACCATCGAAAACCTGCTGGAACAATTCAAAAACTTCAGCCATGAGCTGAAAGTAAATACCCGCGAGCAATTGATCCGCTCTATGGCACGTAATAATGCCATCCCTGCCGGTAAAATACTGGCCGCCCGCGAAATGCAAAATATCATCGATGAACTGTTTGCCTGCAGCATGCCGAATGTGGCGCCAGGCGGCAAATTCACCTTCATATCATTTAAACTTACTGACCTCGCGCGCATGTTTGAACGCGGGAACTAAGCGCGAGTTTTTGTCTTAGGACAGGATTATACTGATTTAGATGATTTCCCGGATTTTGTTTTGGGATTTTATAAGATTAAAAAAGATTAGCGAAGATGACCATTTTACATGGCCTTCTTCGCTAATCTTTTTTAATCTGGGACCATATGTCCGGGAAATCATCTAAATAAGTATAATCCTGGTCAGAACAACAACTCCAGTTGGTTATACAGCATCAGAAAGCGCCTATACTTTTCCTGATACCCTTCAAACTTACGCACATCCGGCTTAAACACCGCCGCTGTATCCCCGGTGCTATCATCCGGCTCCGGCCATCCCAGTGCGCTGGCGGCCAGCATGATGGCTCCCAGCGCGGAAGCATCACTCTCCTGCTGCAGGTACATGTCCTGACCAAAAATATCTGCCAGCAGCTGAATCCAGCCCGGAGAGCTGGTAAATCCCCCGGTAACCGAAATTTTGTGCACCGGTCCTGCTGTTTCCAACAAGGCTGTTTTAATACTATAGAGGGCGAAACAAATGCCTTCCAGCACGGCACGGGTAAAATGTACGGGCGTATGCTGAGGTTGTATGCCTATGAAAGCCGCGCTGGCGTGGCTATTCCACACGGGGGCCCGTTCTCCCAGCAAATAAGGCAAACATAACAGGCGGCCAGCATCAACCTCCAAAGCTTCACCTACCAGGTCGTTGAGGGCGCTGAGCGGCTTTTGCAGAAAATCTCTTACCAGCCATTGCAACACCACACCGCCGTTGTTGCTGGCGCCTCCGGTAATATATACATCATCTGTAAGCAGATAGGTAAAGAGCCGCGCCCGGGCATCTGTGAGCGGTTGCTGCCCTGCCATCCTCACGGCGCCGCTGGTGCCAATGGTGAGGGTGGCGTGTCCTGTATCCATGGCGCCACTGCCTAATTGTGCCAAACAACCGTCGCTGCCCCCTATTATAAATGGTGTATTGACCGGAATGCCCAGTTCGGCGGCAATATCCGGGCGTAATCCATTTATCATATGATCTGCCGGCACCGGCTGGGGTAACTGTGTCGCGGTAATACCTGCAACGGCCAGGGCTGGCGCACACCATTGCAAAGTATGGATGTCGAACAATCCGGTGGCGGAAGCAATAGAATGGTCTGTTATATAACAACCGAAGAAATGATGAAAGATATATTCTTTAATACCTGAAAACAGCGCAGTTTGCGCAAACAGGACTGGTTGCTGCTCACGTAGCCACATGATCTTGCACAGTGGCGACATGGCATGCACCGGGGTACCCGTTTGCCGGTAAATGCGCTGCCCTTCCTGTGTATCCCGTAGTGCCAATGCATACGATTCACTTCTGTTGTCGGCCCAGATGATCAGTGGGGTGAGCGGCTCTCCTTCGCTGTTTACCGCCAGAATGCTGTGCATGGCACTGCTAAAGGAAATCGCTGCTGGTGCTCCTCCCAGCTGTGCTGCCGCTTCCCGGATGCCAGCTTTTACGGCGGCCAGGATCACATCCGGGTCCTGTTCGCTATACCCGGGCTGTGGATGCTGTGTGGTATAGGGCTGTTGAAAAACAGTCAAAACTTTGCCATCCTTCCGGCGCACAATCGATTTTGTACTGCTGGTGCCGATATCTACGCCAATAATATACGCTGTATGATCACTCATATAAAAAACCTTCCTTTTTCCGCATTTAATTTATAGATTTAAAACCGGTGTTCTTCTAAAAAGTCTAAAATATCCACGCAAATGGCTTTCGAAATCAAAAAACAGGGGAAGGTTTATGACGTTTGTATTGTTGGTTCCGGTGCCGGAGGCGGTATGGCGGCAAAAATGTTGTCTGATGCCGGCCTGAAAGTAGCACTCCTGGAAGCAGGTCCAAAATATGACCCAGCCGACCCGGAGCAGGCCACTCAATTAAAATGGTCTTATGAATCGCCCAGGAGAGGCGCAAGTACCACCCGTCCCTTTGGCGACTTTGACGCATCGTATGGCGGATGGGAAATTAACGGTGAACCTTACACGAAAAAAAATGGCACCGAATTCGACTGGTTCCGCTCCCGTATGTTAGGGGGCCGAACTAACCACTGGGGACGTATTTCACTTCGCTTCGGCCCACGTGACTTTAAACACAAAAGCTATGATGGCCTCGGCGACGACTGGCCACTTAGCTATGATGACGTAGCTCCCTACTACGATCGGGTAGATAAGATGATCGGTGTATTCGGGTCCAAAGAAAATATGCCCAATGAACCGGATGGCTTCTTTCTCCCTCCTCCCAAACCCAGACTACATGAGCTGATGGTAAAAAAGGCAGGCGATCGTTTAGGCATCCCCGTTATTCCCGCGCGTTTATCTATTCTAACCCGTTCTGTTAATAAAGACCGCAGCCCGTGCTTCTATTGCAGCCAGTGTAACCGCGGTTGTACCGTGTATGGCGACTTCTCCGCATCTTCGGTGCTGGTGAAACCAGCTATGAAAAGCGGACATGTAGACCTGTATACCAACGCCATGGTGCGGGAAGTACTTACAGACGGCAACGGCAAAGCCACCGGCGTAGCCTACGTAGATAAAACAGATCTGCAGGAATATTCGGTGAACGCCAGAGTAGTGGTATTAGCTGCCAGCGCCTGCGAATCTGCCAGGTTGCTGCTCAATTCAAAATCTGCCAAACATCCCAACGGGCTGGCCAATTCCAGTGGCGTGGTGGGTAAATATCTGCACGATTCTACCGGTTCTTCCCGCAGTGGCTTTTTGCCGCACCTGATGGACCGTAAACGTTATAATGAAGATGGTGTAGGCGGCATGCATATGTATGTACCGTGGTGGGAAGACAATAAAAAACTGGACTTTGCCCGTGGCTACCATATTGAATTCGGGGGCGGCATGCACATGCCTTCCTATGGTTACGGTTTTGGTATGGAAAGCATGAACGGCAAGGTACCTGGCCGTGATGGTAAACCCAAAGCTGCCGGTGGTTACGGCGCTTCTCTGAAAGATGATTACCGTCGCTTTTATGGCGCCCACATCGGCTTTGCCGGCAGGGGGGAATGTATTGCGCGGGAAGATAATTACTGTGAAATAGATCCGAATGTGGTGGATAAATTTGGTATTCCGGTACTCCGTTTCAATTACACCTGGAGCGAGCATGAAATCAAACAGGCCAAACACATGCAGGATACCTTTGAACAGATCATTCATGAAATGGGCGGTATTGCCAGCGGCACCAAACCCGGCGCAGATACCAAATACGGACTGGAAAATCCCGGCCGTATTATTCACGAAGTGGGTACTACCCGTATGGGCGATGATCCGACTAAATCAGTACTGAATAAATTTAACCAGGCGCACGAAGTGAAAAATCTCTTCGTGGTAGATGGTGGCGCATTTGTATCCCAGGCAGATAAAAATCCTACCTGGACCATACTGGCCCTGTCTATGCGGGCATCTGAGTATATTGTGGATCAATTGAAAAAACAGAATCTCTAATCATTTAAGTTTTTTTCATGGATAGAAGAGAATCACTTCGGGCCATTGCATTGGGAACCTTATCAGTAGGTACCATCTTATCAGCCACGGGTTGTGAAGATAAAAAAGGAACCGGTGATAAGAAAGGAGAAGAAGTTGCCAAAACGCCCGGCTATGGCCGTACACCGGAAGAAGTAACGCGGGACAAAGCATTGATGGAAGAAAATTTCTTCACACCAGAGGAAATGAAAACCATCACCATTCTGGCGGATATCATTATTCCGGCAGATGAGCATTCCGGCAGTGCTTCCGATGCGAAGGTGCCTGAATTCATCGCCTTTATTGTAAAAGATATACCGGAACACCAGCTGCCTATGCGGGGCGGACTGCGCTGGCTGGATGTGCAATGTGCCAAACGATATAATAAGTCATTTGCTGATTGCAGTGAGCAACAACGCATTGAGCTCGTTGACCTGATTGCTTACCCGGAAAAAGCAAGTCCTGAAAACAGCCAGGGTGTTGCCTTTTTTAACCGGATGCGCAATCTCACTGCCACAGGGTTTTTCACCAGCAAACCAGGCATCAAAGACCTGAACTACATTGGCAATACCCCTAACGAATGGGATGGGGTGCCTGCGGATGTGTTGAAACAATATGGTTATGCCTACGATGAAAAGACACTGGCCACCTGTCTTAAAATTGAGGACAGGGGTAAGCTGATGACCTGGGACTAATGACCAGAATTGCTATTTCATAATTTAAATCCAGAAAACTTATCATCAATGATTCCAGAAAAAAAGAATGAGGGAGAAAACGGAGTCTCCCGCAGATCATTCCTGAGAAACGGCGCGCTTGCAGCAGCCGGTTTCATGATAGTTCCACGTCATGTATTAGGCCGGGGCTATGTAGCGCCCAGCGATCGCCTGCGGGTAGCAGGTATCGGTGTTGGCGGTAAAGGCTTCAGCGATATATCTGAATTTGCCAAAGGTCCGGCTGATATTACTTTCCTCTGTGATGTCGACGCACGTCGCGCCGCTGAAGCAGTAAAGAAATTCCCTAAAGCGAAGTTCTACACCGACTTCAGGGAAATGTTTGACAAGGAACACAAAAACTTTGATGCCGTTTCTGTATCCACACCAGACCACACACACGCCGTGGCTGCCATGGGTGCTATGCAGCTGAAGAAAGATGTATATGTACAAAAGCCGTTAACACACGACATCTACGAAGCACGTATGCTTACGCAGGGCGCCAACAAATACAAGGTGGTAAGCCAGATGGGTAACCAGGGCTCTTCCGGTGATGGCGTTCGTCAGCTGATGGAATGGTACAATGCCGGTATGGTCGGTGATGTACACACCATCTATTGCTGGACAGATCGTCCGGTATGGCCGCAGGGCGTTCCCTGGCCAACCACCCGCCAGGATGTTCCTAAAGAACTGAACTGGGATCTGTGGTTAGGTACGGCTCCTAAAAAAGACTATGTGGATAACCTGGTACCTTTCAACTGGCGCGGCTGGTGGGATTACGGTACCGGCGCTATCGGCGACATGGGTTGTCATATTATTGAACCACCTTTCCGTGTACTGGGACTGGGCTATCCTACTTCGGTAGAATGTAGCGTTGGTAGTGTATATGTTGGTGAATTTACCCGTGGCTACTTCCCTGAAAGCTGCCCTCCTTCTTCTCATGTAATCATGAAATTCCCCGGTAAAAACGGTAAAGAAGTGACCCTGCACTGGATGGATGGCGGTATTCAGCCAGAGCGTCCGGAAGAACTGGGACCTAACGAAGTAATGGGCGATGGCGGTAATGGCGCGTTGTTTATTGGTGATAAAGGTAAAATGATGTGTGGCACTTATGGTATGTATCCTAAGTTATTGCCCACTACCCGCACCGATGGCGCATCTGTACCACAAACCATTGCACGTGTACCGGAAGGGCACTATGTACAGTGGGTAAATGCCGCTATTGCCGGTTATGGCAGTAAACAGCAGCAATCACTGAGTTCACCATTCGATATTGCAGGTCCGCTAACAGAAACCATTCTGATGGCTAACCTCGCGATACGCAGCTTTGATATCCGTAAACAAAAGGCCAATGGTAAAGGATTTGATTTCCCGGGCCGTTATATCAAGCTCCTGTGGGATGGTAATAATATGAAGATTACCAACTTCGATGAGGCCAACCAGTTCGTGAAACGTACTTACCGTGATGGCTGGTCATTAGGCGTATAACGCAATAACACTATTTTATAAAAGAAAATGCCGCGATGATCTCGCGGCATTTTCTTTTATAAAACCGATGCTGTTATTTATAGTCTTCCTGTTGCAACAGGTTATTATTCTTCCTGATTTCGTTGGCAGGAATAGGCAACAGGTAATTCTTTGCTTTTACAAACTTCCGATCCTGAATACTAAACACCCGGTATACAAAAGGATGTCCGGCAATCAGGGAGCCCAGCACTTCAATACCTTTTGCATTTTCGTTAAAGACCGTTTCTGCGTCTCTCCACCTGCGGGCATCGAAGAACCGATGTTCTTCAAACGCCAGCTCATAGCGTCTTTCATACTTTATCACGGCCATTAGCGCCGCTCCTGATGCTGTGGTCGCAGGCATGCCGGCACGTAAGCGCACCTTATTCACTGCGTCACGGGCTTCAGGCTCTTTGCCATATCCGTAGGCAGCTTCTGCATAGCTCAGTAAAATTTCAGCATAACGGAAAAAGATCCAGGACTGGTCGCCACGAAAGAATTGAGCGTCCAGGTTTTTATCCATGAACTTACGCATGTAGTAACCAGAGTAAGTACCATTCCAGTTCTCGATAGTACTATTACGGGTATCCAGCCCCCAAATGCTATCTTTTCCATTAACGGCTTCGTACTTACCCGTTTGGATAACGCCAATCGGATCGGTTTTAGCACCATCTGAAGGCCGGGGTTTCCACTTAGCACCATCATAAAGAATGGTAGCGTAAAATCGCGGATCGCGGTTATCATAAGGCTTTTTAGCCTGTGCTACATTGCTCCAGGAAAAAGGAGTACCATCTTTCATCTGGTAACCGGATACAAAATTCTCAATAGGTACATTTCCCCCCCAGTTGTGATAACCATTGGGGCCATTGTACAAATCGTGTGAAGTGCCCAACAATGCTTTATCATACTGCTTTACAAATATCAGTTCCGGATTTTCCTTATCCAGGAATACACGTGTGTAGTTTTCTATGGGATCAGCAGTAGGTTGATAAAGACTGTACATATTCATCTTTATAACACTGTCTGCCGCATCCATCGCTAATTTGTAACGATCGGTCTGACTCCCTGAGGTATAACCCATCAATGCATTGGGAGCATACTTTGCATCAAACAAATCACTGGCGGCAAAAAGTAACATTCTTGCTTTCAACGCCAATGCGCCGCCCACCGTAACTCTTCCTTTGCTGGCCACCGCTTCATAAGACCTGGATAATTGCTGTGCTGCCAGATCACATTCTGCTGTAATAAACTTAATGCACTCATCAAAAGTGGCTCTTTTAATACTGAGGATTTCCTGTTCATCTCCTTTTATCCTGAAGGTTTTAGTAATCAATGGTACACCACCGTAATACCTTACCAGCAGGTGATAATACCAGGCCCGCATGAAATGTACCTCCCCTGTCATTCTCGTACGCTGGCTCTCATCCGTAAATGGTACCGACGCTACTTTCTCCAGAAACATATTACAATTGCGGATGGCCTTGTAGTGTGCATCCCATCGTGCAAAATCACTAAGCGCTCCCGGATCATCTGCGGAGGCATTTCCCTGCACTACCCGCGAAGTATTATAATCATGGATAAAGCGGCTTTCGTCGGTCATAGAGGAAAGCATTACTTCGTTAAACCCCGGACGCATCTGCACATACAAGTCATTTACGAATGCCTGCACCAGGCCTACATCATTCCAGACATCTGTTTCTTCGTATTCGTTGAGTGGTTTCTTTTCGAGGAAGTCCTTATTACAACCGGTAGTGGCTGCACATAACAAAAAGACACCCGCTATATATTTTATGATGGTCGTTTTCTTCATGGCTCGTTAATTAAAAGGTTACG
>NZ_DATCVJ010000155.1:0-2113 GCF_036566945.1 Chitinophaga sp.
ACCATACCAAGAGCCATCTTACCCGGATGATTAAGCTGTGAAATCATATCCATGGAAGGGTTACCAGGATTGACAACACTATAACCAGGATCACCACCCAAAAGACCAGTGAGCCAAGAATCGGGTCCGGCAATAGGTCCAATACCCTTCTCCCTAATCCAGTCTGGGAAAAGCTGGTCTACAGGAAATGGATCCGACATAGGACCAGTCTGAATTCCCAACATATTCTGAAGCATATAGTTAGCCTTGGGAAGCGCCATTACCTTACCAGGCTGAGCTACAAGGGATTCCACAATAAGCGGAAACGCCTTACGAGTCCAGCTATAAAACGGGAACATTCGACGCATTACATTACGCTCAAACTTAGTAAGATCCATACCGTCAGGATGCCATTTCCTAACTAGTGCTGCGGCATCTTCCACGGCTGCTTCAAAACTCTTAGGAGACTTCTTAATCGAATCAATGTAATGAGCCAGACGAACGTAATGATCGCGTCCCTCTGAGATAGTGTGGGCCACCTTTTGACCCTTACCACCCAAAGGCTTAAACTTATCCAACGCGGTCATAGCATCATCGGGAATATCTTCAAGAACCCGAGTAGTAGGCAGAATACCATTTTGGAAGGCACTAACGTAAACCATGTCATTGGTTACGTTGGTGCCATTTTTCATTGTAAGAGCAGTTTGCTTACCTGCCGGTGTAGAAGTAGCTCCAGACATTGCAGCCTTAAGAGCTTCCGGACTAGTAAGCTGACTAATACCTGCCAGTCCCTCATAACGACCGCGCTGAGATTGCATAACCCTCAGTGCAGAATTATAAGATCGGGCGGAATTAACACCACCCAGCCAGTTAAAGTAAAGGTCACCAATCATGTTACGGACGTGGTGCGACGGAACATAAATAGTCACACCAGCCTTCCACTTACTAAGCGCCTTATCAAAGAGCTGCATCTGCTTAGAATTTGGAGTGCTAACGTCCTTCAGATTCTTAACGAACTGGTTAATCTGAGAAGCAGCTTCTGGACCAAAGTTGTAATTAGCAAGCCGCGGGTGGTTTACCTTGTGAGTAAATTGACCGCCCCTATTAAGAGTACCCCATCGTGCAGCAATTTCGTCGAACATTACCTTCTCACGAACAGTATGTTCAACTACATTCTGCATCTTAAACATGAACTCAAGAGGCTTCTTAATGTCCCACTTTTCCCAAGAGTTCAGCCAGTTGGCACCATCGTAATACGGGTTAGGCTTATCCTTAGTAGGCTTCTTACCCTTGGCAAACTGATAATCTCCAAGACCAAACCGACGAAGATTTTCGTTAAGTTCCTTCATAAACAACTGTGCTCGACCTGCTACAGAATTTTCCAAAGCAACACTAGGCTTAAGACCAGAAGAACCAAAAAGATTCTCCATAACTTGAAGCATTTCCTTGGCAAGTTCATCAGCAGGCGTACCCGTAACGAGGTCCATACGCCCCTGTGCGCCCTTGAGAGCATCGTTCCACAGGTCTACGTCGTTGACATCGAACTTCTTAGCCAATTGATTAAGGTATTCAGCACGCTTGGCTACAGTGGCTTTAGCAAACGCAGCATTCTTAAGATAGATCGGACGCATATCCGCGTTCTTATATGCAGCGTTAAATCGTGCACCAAGCCATTCTAGAGCACCAGCAGCAGGACCAAACTTAGTACCCAGTACGCTAGGAGTAGGTCCACCAATAGCCTTATTAATCTGCCTGGCTACAGAAGGGGCGCTGCCATACCGTGCAAGAAGCTTAGCTGAAACATCAGGATGCGAAAGAAGTGCATTAGTATTAGTTGCAGGAAAACCATCACCAGGAGCTTTAGGAATAACCATATCTCGTACAGCAGTAGAAGCTCTATTTGCGGCTACAGAAGAGCCGCCAGCAGCCCTAGCAATATCGTCAGCAACCTTAGATGCCACAGTTGTAGCTTCTTCAAGACGTGCAGCACTAAGCGGACCCTTAATCAAATCTTCAAGAGCCTTAGATCCTGCGTTAATACCTTCAATTACTTTACCGCCATCTACCAACGCCTCCCCCGCCTTAAGCTCTTCAATCTTCTGAAGAGTTTCTGCGGACAAAGTTTCAAGCGCGG
>NZ_DATCVJ010000156.1:0-4036 GCF_036566945.1 Chitinophaga sp.
AATATGTGATCATGGCGGTAACGAAGGTGGGTAAAGGAACCGTGTTTGCCGTAGGAGACCCCTGGTTTTACAACGAATATGTAGATGGAAAGAGATTGCCATCGTCTTACCAGAACCTCGAAGCAGCAGCAGACCTTACGCAGTGGCTGATAGCAGCTGTTAGCCGTTAGCTTTTAGCTTTTAGCAAAATGCAGCGAAATACACTATTTGTTAATCTTCGCTGCATTTTGCTAAAAGCTAAAAGCTAACTGCTAAGAGCTTAAAAAATTCAAATTTCTCCGGATGCCGGCAAACTTACTTCGCTTAAGGGGAGAGTGGCGGAAGATGTTTTTAAAAGCCTCTTCTGTCAGCTCTTCCCAGTCGCGGGTAGAAAAGTTGAGGATGGCAGGTACCGGGCTAAACTCCGCCTCCTGGTGCGCTTTGGAGAAACGATTCCAGGGACATACATCCTGGCAGGTATCACAACCAAACATCCAGTCGTCAAACTGCCCCTTCATCTTATCAGGGATCAGCTGATCCTTCAGCTCTATGGTAAAGTAAGAAATACATTTACTGCCATCTACCACACCCGGCGCTACCAGCGCCTCCGTAGGACAAGCATCCAGGCACCGCGTACAGGACCCGCAATAGTCGCCCACCGGGCCATCATACTCCAGCTCAATATCCGTAATAAGGGTAGCAATAAAGAAAAAGGAACCCGCCTGCTTGTGGATCAGGTTTCCGTTTTTTCCTATCCAGCCAAGACCGCTACGCTTGGCCCAGGCACGCTCCAGCACCGGCGCGGAATCCACGAATCCACGCCCCTGTACCGGCCCTATACGCTCCTGCATCCGCAGCAACATCGTTTTCAACCGGGCCCGGATCACCTCATGATAATCATGACCATAAGCATACTTGGAAATGCGCGGTGCATCCGCCCGCTGCTGCTCGGAAGGAAAGTAGTTAAACAACAAGGTAATCACCGACTGCGCGCCGTCTACCAGCTTCCGCGGGTCTATCCGCTTGTCGAAATGATTTTCCATATACTGCATGTTACCATGCATACCCTTATTCAGCCAGGTTTCCAGCCGCCGCGCATCATCATCCAGTTGCACCGCTTTCGCAATGCCACAGTGATCAAATCCTAACTCTTTTGCCAGCTCTTTTATGAATAAAGTATGGGTCATTACCGCGAAATTACGTGAATTTTTATACCTTAGCCCCGCATATTATCCCTATGCTATTACTGTATGCGCTATAGCTTTGTTATACTCACCTGCCTGGTAGGCAGTTTGTTTTCCCTATGTGCGGTTGCCCAGGAGGGTGTTAAAATGAAATTCGGAAAAGTTACCAAAGAAGAATTTACCGTTAAAAAATTTGAACAGGACACCGGCGCTCATGCCATCGTACTGGCTGAAATTGGCTCCTCTGCTTTTGAATCAGATGGTAGTGACCTGCGACTCGTTTACAAAGTCCACCGCCGTATTAAGATCGTCGACGCAAACGGCTATGATGCTGCAACGGTAGAAGTACCCCTCTACAAATCCGACACTAAGGAGGAGAAATTGCAGAACCTGAAAGCCACCGCCTATAACCTGGAAAACGGTGAAATAGTGGAAACGAAGATGGACAGCAAAAATGTGTTCAGCGACAAACTGGATAAAGCCATCATGGTAAAGAAATTTACCTTGCCCGCCGTAAAAGCAGGTACTATCATTGAATACGCTTATACCATTACCTCGCCTTATTACAGCCACCTGCGCGCCTGGGATTTTCAGGGCGATTACCCGCGACTGTGGAGCGAATACAGCGTGGCTATCCCGGAATATTTCGACTACATGCTCATCCCGCAGGGATTTGAGCAGTTTGTAGTGAAAACAAAAGACTTCACTCGTTCTACTTTTACTTTCCGCAATGAAGAGCATGGCGCATCGGGCCCTTCTCAAATGGTGACCGTAACACCCAGTATCACCGTCTATAAATGGGCATTGAAAGATGTACCTGCTATTCATGATGAAAGTTTTATCACCACCACAGATAACTATATCAGCCGGGTGGAATTTCAATTGTCGGCTTACAACTGGCCCGGTGAGCCACGTAAACCAGTGCAAAGTACCTGGGAAGAACTGATGAAGGATATGATGAAAGATCCGGAAATGGCAGGGGCTCTCGATAAATATAATAACTTCTTCGCCAATACTGTAGAGGACCTGGTGAAGGATGCCAAAACAGATAAGGAAAAAGCACAGAAAATATTTACCTGGGTACGGGATAACTTTACCTGCACCAGCCATCGTGGTTTGTGGCTGAAAAGATCGCTGAAGACCGTCTTCAACGCAAAGAATGGGGATGTAGCAGAAATAAATATCCTGCTGGTAGCCATGCTGAAAAAAGCAGGACTTTTTGCGGCGCCGGTATTACTCAGCACCCGTAACAACGGTTATGTGTACCAGTTTTATCCTTTATATACCCGCTTTAACTATGTTATTGCCGGCGTGAATCTGGGAGAAGAATACATTACACTGGATGCCTCAGAACCGCTGCTGGGCTTCTGCAAGCTGCCACCATCCTGCTATAACGGTGCTGCCAGAACTGTAGATGATTTAGCTACTCCCGTTTTCCTCGGGGCAGATTCACTGAAAGAACAAAAATTCACCAGCGTGATGTTAGGTAAAATCGAAAATGGTATGATCAACGGCTCCTTCATGCAACGCCCTACCTACTTCGAATCCTATGCGGTGCGCACCGCCATTAAGGAGAAAAGCGAAGCCGAATATTTTAAACAGATTGCTAAAGGTTATACCGGCGATTTAGAGCTGGAGAATAAAGTAGTGGAAGACCTGAAAGACCTGGAATCACCGGTAATGGTCAAGTATGAGTTTAAAATGCAGGTAGGGAATGAAGATGTATTATACATCAACCCAATGTTAGGCGAAGCCTTTAAACACAATCCTTTTAAATCGATGGATCGCAAATTTCCGGTGGAGATGAACAGCGTATCCGATGAAGTATATTCCTTTAATATGGATGTGCCGGAGGGTTACGTGGTAGACGAATTACCCAAACCTACCATCGCCAACTTCAATGAACGCGAAGGGCTATTCCAGTATCTTATTCAACAACAGGAGAATCATATTCAGCTACGCTGCCGCATAAAATTAAGCAAAGCTAATTTTGAACCTGAGGACTATGCCGTACTGCGTGAATTTTATGACATGATCGTGAAGAAAGAAGCAGAACAAATTGTCTTAAAAAAGAAAAAATAAAATATGCGCAAGCTATTGATAATAGGCACCGGGTTATTGCTGGCATTAGCCGCACAACCAGTGCTGGCAGGAGATCCGGTGTATCCCGCTAAAAATATTCCCGCCGCCCTGAAAGAAAATGCACATATCGTAAAAAGACTGGATGAAACAACCGTTAAGGTAAACGACTTGTCGGATGTTCGCATCACCTATCACAGCATCGTGACAGTGCTGGACGAAGCCGGCGCAGCAGCAGCACGTTTCTCCGCATACTACGACCAACTCAGAGATATCCGCTCGGTCAGTGGAGCATTGTACGATGCAAATGGTGAACTGGTAAAACGCCTGAAACAAAGCGATATCAGGGATATCAGCGCGGTAGATGATGGCTCGCTGATGACAGACGACCGCATGAAACTGCATCAGTTCTATTATAACGTATATCCTTATACGGTAGAATATGCGGTGGAACTCCGGTTCAATACTACCGCCTGGTTGCCAGGGTGGCAACCGCAAGAAGGTATCGACTGCACGGTAGAGCAAAGTAAATTCACCGTAACGGTACCGTTGGACTTTGCCTTGCGCTATCGCAGTTATCTGTATAATGGAGAGCCCGTGGCAGTAACTGACAAAAGTTCAAAGACCTACACCTGGGAAGTAAAACAACTGGCCGCACTAAAAGAGGAAATAAATCCGGATGAATTTTATCGCCGGACACCCAGCGTTTTTCTCGGGGTTACTGACTTTGAAATGGAGCGTTATAAAGGCAACATGAGCACCTGGAAGGACTTTGGCAATTTTATTTATAAACT
>NZ_DATCVJ010000157.1:0-1862 GCF_036566945.1 Chitinophaga sp.
ATTATATTGCAAGTCACATTCCACAGCATTACAACCTTTACTGATAGCAAGGCTGATATAACCTAGTGAATTTGCTCTGTGACCAATTAAATATATAGGGCGATTATCAAATGCGGGTACAGGACGAGAGCTTAGTTTTACTGTTGCCTTACTTGAAACAGGAGGAGTAATGTTCATGTAGTATTCTCCAGCCTTTTCGAATACTTCACAGATAACATGTCCATTCACATCATCTTTTGTTAGAAAACAGTAAAAGTTATCTTTACAAGTCCACAGCGTTGAGCCTGATATAAAATTAATTAACCAATAGTCTTTCCCTGTTCGACCGGGGCCTGTCCAAAAGCCTACACTAAAAGGTAAACTGCTCATCCCCTTTTCAATAGTTGTATAATTGCCTACATCGTAATGATCGTAGTCATATCGGTGATTTAGTTGTACATGAGAAATGGTTCTGGCTGTATTATTTTTTATAATCACTGTGGCTAATGAGTTTGGTGTAACCACATCAGAGGTAAGTGATACGATACAACGACTGGATTTAGGGCAGATGACTTCCATTTTCCCTTCATTACCATCCTTATAGATCCGGCAGATGACATTTCCTTTTACGTCAGATGCAGTGAGGAAACAGTAAAAATTATCCTTACAGGTCCATAATACACCATCGGCTTCAAATATAATTTGCCAGTAATCTTTTCCTGTACGGAAAGGTCCGGTCCAGAATCCCACGTCAAAAGATTCACCCGTTTCTCCATTGTCAAGCTTCTCCCATGATTTTTTATCATAATGGTCCGTATCATAACGATGCTTCAGCGTTACCATGGATATCGGGCTTCCCCAGTCGTTTTTCACTGTGGCTGTGGCCCATGAGTTTGGATTGCTCATCTGATGCTCCTTGTAGTTGCAAGAATAGGTACTCATCAATTTAATTAGAGTATGTAAGTATATTAGACTTCACTTTCAGTTATTGTGAGCCCGGTGGAATGGATTGCGAGCCGGGCAGGGTAAATGTGAGCCCATTGTCACTCAATGTGAGTCGGCGGCGTTTTTCATTTGCAGTTAATGTGAGCCGAAATATGCGCTGATTGCGAGTCGGAGGAATTTCGATTGCGAGCCGCTACACATACCTTACCCAGACCCGTATGGTTGATGTGGTCAACCACACACATCAGCTGAGCGCTGTTGGCCCGTGGCGGGATTTCATCAAACATATCAATCTGGCCCAGACGGGGGACAAAATCATTCAGGATGATCCCCGCTTTTTGATAACGGTACCGGTGAGGAGATCCTGACGGAATACATCAGGCTAATCCTCGATGAGCGCGCCCGGGTGGCCTCAGTACGTTTCCTGGTGAAGTGTGCTGGCCAGCTGATGGCGGAGTCCTGGGCCAGTGAGGTGGTGATCCTGCCCGGTCAGCCGGTCAGAAAGTGGCTGGACAGGTATGAAATACAGTATGTTGCCAGTGAAGCCCGGACCGCCATCGCGGAACAGGCCCGGGCCTTTCGCAGTTTTGTGAAGGCCGCCTGAACTATCAATGGGCCGTATCCCGCGGCCCGGTGCGACGGGGTGGTGTGTTTAAATAATGAACGTTTCATGGTGTGTCACGCGTTGCGTGCCCTGTAGCTGTTTATCCACAGGCTGTGCGGCGGATTACAGGTCAGGATTGTGGACAACTATCCGGCAGGTGTCATTGATGGTCTGAAACGGGGTCAGGGTTGCGGGAATATAAAATAAAAAAGTGTAAATATTGCACTTTTTTAGTGTGAGATATTTATGCCTCTGAATGCCATTTCTCAGAGGGAACACAGGAAGCACCCCGAAGAACAGCCTCGAGTTTTTTAAATGAACTCAGGGCGTCTGT
>NZ_DATCVJ010000158.1:0-12244 GCF_036566945.1 Chitinophaga sp.
CCTGCATCCCAAATCAAATATGAAACTGGATTGTTTGGAGAGCTGCGTCACCGCCGCCAATCCGCTGGCTTATGAGCCTATTACCGCCGGTGAGTACCTGGATGAGCGTTTACGTGAAATAGGGTTAAAGAAATAAGGCTATTCATAGCGAAGTCCCGGGAAACTATTTTTCCGGGACTTTACAAATATCCTGCGTATAAGCAAGTCATTCCTTAATGGTTTTCTCAATATGGTTATTCTTTAGATCCGAACATTCTTCCATGTTGGTGGGTGATTAACCTATCTAGTAACAAAACTGATCACAACGGACAAAAGGCCATATTCGTTATAACGAGTACCGATATTACAAGTATTGTGCCTTTATTAATTTAGGGCAGGATCAATATTAGCAACATCGTTGTATTTTGTCCGGATATTTGATTACCTTATAAATTCGTCCAATCGGAATTCACTTAAATTCACTGTGCTTCTACGTCATATTCCTTTCTTAAAAGCTGTGCTATTACATAGCATCACCGCCTACGGAGGGCCGCAAGGTCATCTGGCGATGATGATGAAAACATTTGTGCAGCAACGCAAGGACGTAACCGAGCAGGAACTGATGGAATACAATGCTTTCTGCCAGTTGCTACCGGGGGCGTCATCTTCCCAAACCCTTACCTTGATAGGCTATAAACGGGGTGGTGCTATATTGGCCATTATTACCCTGTTGATTTGGATAACGCCGGCCTGCCTGATTATGGGCTCGCTGAGTTTCCTATTGCAGTATTTCGGCAAAAACGCGCTCAATACAGATATCTTCAAATATGTACAGCCAATGGCCGTGGGCTTTCTGGCTTACGGCGGTATCAGGGCTTTCCGTATCAGTATTAACAATGTGGCCACCTTTGCCATCATGGTGGTGTCTATGTTCACTGCCTTTTATCTTAAATCACCGTGGACATTTCCGGCCCTGATTATATTAGGGGGCATAGTGTCCAATTTCAGTAACAAACGTATCCCCGGCGTGGCGGAAAAGCCACGAAAAATACAATGGGGTAATATCTGGCTGTTTGTATCCCTGTTTATGCTGGCAGGTTTCTTTTCCGAGCTGGCCCGTTCTCACGAATGGATCACCAGGCGGCCTTTTAACTTATTTGAAAACTTCTACCGTTTCGGTAGCCTGGTATTCGGAGGCGGGGATATCCTCATTGCGATGATGCTGGAGCAGTATGTAACCCGCGCCAAATCTCAATTTCTTTCTGCAGAAGAGCTACTTACCGGGGCTGGTATTATGCGGGCGCTTCCGGGTCCTACTTTTTCCATCTCCGCTTATGTAGGCGGTATGGCCATGCGCAACCTGGGTATGGGGTATCAGTTTCTGGGCTGTATACTGGCGCCGATTGCTATTTTCTTACCCAGCTTACTATTGGTATTATTCTTCTTCCCGATATGGAACAACCTGAAAAAATATGTGGTGATATACCGTGCGTTGGAAGGCATTAATGCCGTAGTGGTAGGGATTATGTGGGCGGCTACCATGATCCTGTTCTTTGTGATCCCCATCAATTGGTATAACCTGCTGATTATGGCCAGTACGCTGGCATTATTATGCCTTACAAAGGTGCCTTCCCCTTTTATCGTACTGGCGTGCCTGTTACTGGGCTGGTTGTTATGATGCGATGATATTATATTCTTTGATCTTATTATACAGGGTGGTAAGGCCGATTTCCATCAGCTCTGCCGCCTTTGTTTTGTTGCCTTTGGCATGTGCCAGCACCCGGATAATATGTTTCTTTTCCATATCGGCCAGGCGCAGGGAAGCATGTTCTTCACTGTTTCCCTGCTGAAAATCCAGTGGTAATACCGGTGTATCCAATATATCCGTATCCGTTAGAATGGCGGCTCTTTCAATTACATTGCGCAATTCGCGGATATTTCCCTTCCAGCTATGTTGCTGTAATGCTTGCAGGAAAGCGGGGGTGATAGCCGTGATACGTTTATTCATTTTGGGAGCAATCTGCTGCAGAAACCAGCTGGCCAGCAGTGGGATATCTTTACGCCGTTCATTGAGGGATGGCAGCGATATCTGGAAAGCAGATAAACGATAGTACAGATCGGCGCGAAAATGCCCGGCAGCGATTTCCTGTTCCAGCAGCCGGTTAGTAGCTGCAATTATGCGCACATCTGTTTTTGTTGGTTTGGACTCCCCTACTTTGTAAAACTCCTGTGTTTCCAATACCCGCAGCAGTTTGGCCTGTAATTCTATGGCCATTTCCCCTATTTCATCCAGGAAGATGGTGCCTCCGCGGGCTTCTTCGAAAAATCCTTTTTTATCTTTTACAGCGCCGGTGAAAGCACCTGCTACGTGTCCAAACAATTCACTCTCCAGGATCTCTTTACCGATGGCGCTGCAATTCACAGCCACAAAAGGTTGCTGACGGCGTAAGCTTCCCTGGTGAATGGCCTGGGCAAAAACTTCCTTACCCGCGCCGGTTTCCCCCAGTAACAACACTGTCATGTCTGATGGCGCTACTTTCTCGGCCAAAGCAATAGCAGCACGTATTTCGGGTGATTCTCCCAAAATATTACCAAAGTTATATTTACCGCCTATTTTCTTTTCCAGATCGCGGATGCGAACCTGCAGGTGGGCTTTGTCCATGGCCTTACTCACCAACGGCAGGATACGGTTGTTATCATCGCCTTTGGTGATATAGTCAAATGCGCCGTTTTTAATGGCCTGTACCCCATCGGCGATGTTACCATATGCCGTGAGCACAATCGTCTCAATTTCGGGGTACCTGGTGCGTATACTGCCCACAAGTTCTACCCCATTACCATCCGGTAGTTTTACATCAGAAAGAATAACATGTATTTCTTCCTTTTCCAGGATCTTCATGGCAGCCCTTACATTGGGTGCTTCATGAAGGGTATATCCTTCGAGGGCCAGCAGGCGGCTTAAAAGCTTCCGGAGCTGGTCCTCATCGTCGATAATTAAAATGTGGCCTTTAGACATATCCCTGCAAAGATAATAGTTCCTATGGCTCGTTGGGTAAGGTGGTTTTCTGATTGGATTTAAATACCATTGCTCCCAGTAATGCGGCGACTACGCCAACAAACAGATTCACGAAAATAATGTTGCCAAGAAAATAGATCCAGAAATTATCTTTCACCGTATCCTGTTCCTGCAGTGAATGAGACGGGTTACCTCCGGCCACAAAATGAAAAATGATCATGAATACGGCATAAATGATCGTGGCCAGTAAAGTGGTGCGCCACCCCATCGCAAAAGCCGACATAGCAGATCCTTTGTCATGGCGCACTTTATTATAATGAATGATAGATCCTAATACTCCTATAAACATGATGATATTTCCCACGTATCCCATCCACAGATTACCATATTGTTTGGTGACATAAAAAATAATAGTAAACACAATTGAAATAAGGGCCAGTCCATACCCGTACATGGGAAGAAATTTTCCTGACTGAGAAGGCTTTTCCATAACAATCTTTTTAAATGAAAAAATGATTACGCTTTTACAGTGCTTTCTATTTCACGTATTGCTTTCCGTAAGTCATTTTTAACGCTTTTAATATCGTGCCACAAATCCCCTTTTTCGTTTAGCCTTTTCAGTGAGTTAAATATATTAAAATCACTGATACTTAATTTTTCCGTCACTTCTTTCCATAACAGCGGCATAGATACGGTAGCACCGGGTTTCGGACGGGCAGAATACGGTGACGCCACCGTTTGTCCGCGGCTGTTCTGCAAAAAATCGATGTATACTTTCTTATTTCTCGCCGCTTTTGCCCTGACTACACTGGTGCTTTTAGGCAATTCTTCATTCACCTGGCGTGCAATATATTCCGCAAAGAGGCGGCTGCTGTCGTAACTCACTTTGGCCGTTCCTGTAGGAATATAAATATGTAAGCCGGTAGAACCGGAAGTTTTGCAGAAAGAAGTAATGCCAAAACCATCCAACAGGGCTTTGATATGTTGGGCAGTTTCCACTACATATTTAAAATCGATATTTTCCGGGTCGAGGTCCAGTATAATGAAATCGGGATTGTCCAGGGTGTTCAGTCTGGAGAGCCAGGGATTTATTTCTATACAACCCAGGTTCACCATATAGGCAAGTGTAGCTTCGTTATTACACACCAGGTAATCTACATTTTTTCCGGTAGAATCGGCCAGCAGCGGCACGCTCTTGATCCACGCAGGCGTTTGTGTGAGGTCCAGGTCTTTTTGGTAAAAAGAAGGCCCGTTGACCCCGTTGGGAAAACGATGCAAGGATAATGGCCGATCTTTCAGGTGTGGCAAAATGTATTTGGATATTGACAGGTAATAGTCGATCAATTGACCTTTAGTGATTTTTTCGTCGGGCCAGTACAACTTTGACTGATTGGTCAGTATTACTTTTTTACTATTTAATGTCAGTGTGCGGTCGTTTTCAGGTGTTGCCATGGTTAAATTTTTTTAGCTTTCTCCGGATGTACATCCTTCGCTGGTTTATCATCCCGTAATCCCAGGAAGATGGGTTGTCTTAAATGTCCGTCGCCGGTCCATTCCTGGAATTTCACCTGGCATACCAGCGTTGGCTTTACCCAGGTTACCGGCATATTGGTAGCTACTTTTTCTCCGAATGGCGACGTTTGGGAGATTAGTGGCTGCAGCCGGGCGTGGAGATCTGCTATGGTGGCTTCATTCAAGCCTCCGCCACAATGCCCGATATATCGCAGTTTTTTGCCTTCATACATACCCAAGACGAGGGCCCCTATTTTTTTTCTGCTGCCACGGGGAGCGGTATAGCCACAAATCAATGCCTCCTGCTCATTAATAATCTTTACTTTCAGCCATGACATTCCCCTTCTGCCTTCTTCATAAATGCCAGCTGTCTTTTTGGCGATGATCCCCTCCCACTCTTTTTCCTGTGCTTTTTTAAAGAAACGTAATCCATTTTTCAATACATGCGCAGAGAAACGGATGGTTTTATCATCGAGGTCATCGACAAGGTCTTTCAATAAACTTTTTCGCTCCAGCAGCGTAAGTTGCTGGAGCTCATAACCGTTCAGGTGTAGCAAATCAAACACCACGTATACCAGGTTGCCTTTACCCGTGGTCTTGTAATTTTGCAGTGCCTGAAAGTCTGATCTGCCTTTTTTATCCAATACAATAATCTCTCCGTCCAGTACCACATTATGCGAAATTTTCTCCACGGCAGCCACTACCGGAGGATAATCATTCAAAAATGATTTCTCATTCCGGGAGTACAACGCCACTTTATTATTTGCTACACTCGCAATAGCGCGATAGCCATCCCACTTTGTTTCGAATAGCCATTCGGCTCCATCAAAGGCGTCGCTGACAAGCGTTGCCAGCATGGGCTTGTATACTTTTTTGATGGCTGTTTTTTTAGCAGCAGCCTTACTTTTTTTTTCGGGAGATGGAGCTGCTTCCCCGGAGGAGCGTACCTGCACTACCGGTTTTTTTTTTGCCAACTGCTTCGCTGTGGCTTTTTCTTTTAATCCCTGTGCCTTTACTTTTTCCGGCGTATAGTCTTCACTGTTATACGATGCTACGGCGTATTTGTCTTTGTGTTTAATGAGCAGCCAGGCGTTATCTTCCTGGCCTTTCATTTTCACGAGGGCAAACTCACCTTTGAGTTTTTTCCCTTTCATGACTATTTTCAGGTCGCCTGATTTTAATTCTTTGAGGGCTTCCTTATCGAAGCTGCTGCCATTAGGATTCATCAGCTCAAAGGTGCCTTTATCCCAGATGTATACAGTACCGGCGCCGTAATTACCGGCAGGAATGGTGCCTTCAAAATCTTTATAATCATAGGGATGATCTTCCACTGCCATGGCTAGTCTTTTATCTGCCGGATTCATGGAAGGTCCTTTGGGTACCGCCCAGCTTTTAAGTACACCATCTACTTCCAGTCTGAAGTCGTAATGCAAACGGGAGGCGTGGTGGCGTTGCACCACGAAAACATGCTTTCCCTGCACTGCCTTACCAGCCGTGGGTTCCGTGGTTTCGGAGAAGTTTCTTTTTTGTTTGTATTTAGACAGGGTCATGATGCACGCTTTTTAGCTGCCGGTTTTCCGAGACTGGCCTTTAACTGATCAAAGAGGTCATCGCTCTTGGTATGTACTACCCGCATCTTTTTCACCACTGTTTTCTTACCACTGGCTTTGGCTTTGATAATTTTTAGCAGCTCTGCCTTATACTCATCTTTATACTGTTTGATATCAAATTTGGCGGTATACTGTTTTACCAGCTCCAGGGCCATATCCAGCTCTCTTTTGGCAAATTTGAAGTCATGCGGCAGGTTGAGTTCTTCGGAAGATCTCACTTCTTCTTCAAAGCGAAGTTGCTGCAACAGGAGGTAGTTTTCCCGGGGGCGTATCACGGACAAATGTTCCTGGGAGCGGAGCACAAAGCGACTCAAGCCTGCTTTACCTGTTTTTTCAAGAGATTGCAACAATAGGGAGTAGGCTTTTTCTCCTCCTTTTGCAGGCTCAATAAAATAAGCGGATTCAAAATAGATGTCATCTATATCTGTTTCTTCTACAAAGGATTCGATTTCTATGATCTTGCTTTTCTTTGGGCTGGCGGCTTCGAAGTCTTCGTCTTCCAGTACCACATATTCATCCTTATAGAGGTATCCTTTCACAATTTGTTCCCAGGGGACTTCTTTCCCGGAGGTTTCATTGACCCGCTTAAATTTGATATGTGCGAGATCTTTGCTGTCGAGCATATCCAGATCCAGACGACTGTCCTGAGTAGCGCTAAATAGTTTCACTGGAATGTTTACCAGTCCAAATCCTATAGATCCTGACCATATTGCACGCATGATGTAATAGTTTTGGTATTAATAAAAAGTTAACACAAATAGTACCACTATGATAAAACATCGCGGCATAACTTTTGGTTTTTGACATTTCAACTAAAACCCTTTTTTATGGAAAAGCCAGGTGAAATGACAACTTTATCAAGAGTGCTGGAAAAACTGCATGAGAGAGGCTTTGATCATGAACTAAACATGAGTGATCATGGCCGGTTACAGAATAAGGATGCGCAAAAGATTTATAATCCGGAAGACCTGACTATCATTAAAACCTATCGTTTTGAAGGAGAGTCGGACCCTTCAGATTCCTCTATCCTGTATGTACTGGAAGACAAAGACGGGCAGAAAGGCTACGTACTGGACGCTTACGGCGCTTACAGTTCGCACGAAGAGGCTGGATTTGATGAATTCATTCAGAAGATTAAAGTCGAAGACAGGGAGGAACAGCTCATATTTGCCTAATCCATCTACGCTATTTTACGGAAGCACAGTCAGGCATTTTCAAGGAATTGCAACAGTACTTTTTCATCCGCATGTAACCCGCCACTGGCGGGTTTACTGCGTTTAGCACGCAGTTGTTGCAGCCAGGGTTCCAGTGCTCCTTTTTCATAGCTCTCGAGGAGCTGCGGATGAATGTAATATTTCTTACACACGGCGCGGGTATTCCCCAGTTTGCCCGCCACACCGTCTATTATTGCTACAATATTTCTGCGGCATTCCGTTATGGATACGAAGGGGGTAAGATCAGCGAGCAGATTTAATGCGTTTACGGTGCCAGCCCAGGTACGAAAGTCCTTACAGGTAAATTCAGTTTCCGAACAGCATTCTTTGATATAATCGTTTACCTCTCCGGAATCGAGTCCTTTGTGATCACCGTTTTCATCGTAGTATTGAAAGAGCACCTGTCCCGGAACATCCTGTACTTTTTTGAGCAGTTTTGCCAGGGTGGCGTCCCGGAGTTCGATTTTATGTTCCACTCCCTTTTTGCCACGAAACTGAAAAAAGGCTTTGCTGCCATTTATTTTTACATGTTTATCGCGCAGGGTGGTTAGTCCGTGTGAGCCGTATAACCTTTCATAGGAAGCATTTCCAACGCGGATGAGGGTTTCTTCCATCACAGACAATGCAATGGCAATGACCTTCTCTTTATCGAGAGACGGGCGTTTCAAATCTGCGTGTATCCGTTTCCGTATGTCGGGTAATTTTTCAGCAAACTGCCTGAGGCGATAATATTTTGTTTCGTTGCGGGCCTTGCCCCAGAGGGTATGATAGCGATATTGCTTGCGGCCTTTGGTATCTACGCCGGTGGCCTGCAGGTGGCCATTGGGCCAGGGGCAAATCCATACCTGTTCCCAGGCAGGAGGCAGCACTAACCCGCGGATACGGGCCAGCACTTCGGTATCTTTTACAGTAGTGCCATTACCATCCTGATAAATAAAATCTTTGCCTTTCCGTATGCGGGTATAACCCGGCATATCGGCTTTTACGTAGCGTAGTTTGGCCGATTTGGCTACTGCCACGGGGTCTGTTATCTGATCAATACTAACCATTTATGATTTCCCCTCCATTGGGATGCAGGATTTGTCCGGTGAAATAACTGGCATCGTCGCTGGCCAGGAATACATAGCAGGGGGCTACTTCCACGGGCTGGCCTGCACGCTTTAAAGGCACATCTGTACCAAAGGTGGCTACTTCTTCAGGCGTAAAAGTAGCCGGTATCAATGGCGTCCAGATGGGGCCGGGAGCAACGCCGTTTACACGAATCCCTTTTTCTGCGAGCGAGGCCGAGAGTGATCTGACAAAAGAAACGATAGCTCCTTTGGTGGCGCTATAATCGATCAGGTGGCTACTCCCGCGGTAAGCCGTGACAGAGGTAGTACAGATAATACTACTGCCTTTGGACAAGTGTGGTAGTATTGCCTTTGTGAGGTAAAAATGCGGGTAAATATTGGTTTCAAATGTTTTGTGCAGTTGTTCGGCGGAGATATCTTCAATTCCCTTTTGCGGATATTGTACCGCAGCATTATTAACCAGTATATCTATCTTTTTAAAATTCTTTATTACCTGTTTAATAATATCTGTACAATGCTTTTCATTGCTGATATCACCGGCAATGAGCATACATTTCCTACCAGCAAGCGTAATGTGTTCACTCGTAATTTCAGCATCTGTATGCTCATTAAAATAGGCAATGGCCACATCTGCACCTTCCCGGGCAAAGGCTACTGCCACAGCACGGCCAATGCCGCTGTCGCCGCCCGTGATCAGCGCTACTTTATTATGCAACTTTCCCTTTTTTGCACCTGCTTTTTCAAATACAGGCAAGGGATTCATTTTTCCCTCCAGTCCGGGTTGTACATGTTGTTTCCGGGCTGGCCTTACTGTTTTCTTAGTATTTGTTTTTTGCATAAAAGTCAATTAAAAAAGGCCCCTGCAATAACAGGGACCTTTTGCAGTTTTTCCATTTAACAATTATAGAATCTTCCACTAGCTACATGGCTGCAGCTGCCTCATTCACGGTAGATTCAGCTACTTCTGTGAGCAGGCTGTCAGCATTTTTTTCTTCTTTTAATGTTTGCTCCAGTAATTTCGCCACTTCTTTATGCCCCATGATATTGGCCAGTGTGCGTAAACTGCCATAGGCAGATATTTCGTAGTGCTCAATTTTCTGGGAAGCAATGATGATACCGGCATCTCTAACCGCGGTATCTTCTTCTGTATCTGCCACGACCTCCTGTCCTTCTGCAATCAGCCCTTCCATGGCTTCGCATTTTTTTGCCTGTGCTTTTCTTCCTAACAATTCAAATACCTGTTCCAGTCTTGCTACATGATTTTTTGTTTCTTCCAGGTGATTACCGATGCAGGTAGATAATTCTTCTGAAGTAGCAGCTTTCTGCATTTTAGGCAGTGTTTTCACCAGCGTTTTTTCTGCCCAATAAATGTCTTTCAATTCGTCTATAAAAAGTTCATGAAATTTTGAACCTGACATTTTTTCGCTGCCGGCTTTTTTTGCGGCGCCATTGGCGGCTGATTTTGTAGTAGGCATTGTGAGCGTGTTTTTAGTGTAAAGAATGGTTAATGATTACCAGGTGTTTGTCTTTTAAAAGCTTGTTCCTTTTCTTCTCCGGCTTGCGGATCTGCAGGTTTCCGGGGATTGTCCCTTTCCGGCAGCTCTTCGGGAATCGGCTCTATTTCAGGTTTATCTGGTGGTGGTTGTACCGGTACCGGATCTTCCTTTCCAGGTTGTTGTTTGTCTGGAGCAGGAGGATCAGGGATAGGCTGTTTATTTTTATCCGGGTTATTCATAACTTAATTTTTTATGGGTAAAGAACTATTGTTAGTTATCCAAAGTTCATTCCAATGACGGTGACCCGGTGCCCACCATGTGTGACACATCTCCCTAAAACTACCCACCAGCAACGGTTACAAGGCATCTCTATCTCTACGGTAACAGTGTACATGATCAGATCCTGTAGTGTTCGCAAGGCATGTAGAATTAAATGGCATTCTGTGGAATATGTTGCTCAGAAAGACATTCCGGGAAAAACTACATTTTTTACTGTCAAATTTCAGACATAAATAGTAACTTGAAATGCTTTCTCAACATCCCATTAATCAGATGCATTTTTCAGTACACAAGAAAATACGACTAGGATTTTTTATTGCATTCACGGTGATCGTAGCTGCTTCGGTGTTCTCTTACCTGGTAGCTAAGAACCTGCTGGACAATGCCGGCAGACTTAATCACGCGATAGAAGTGTCCAAAAGGCTGGAAGTGATTACCCGTCAGCTAAAAGAGGCCGAAGCCGCCATCAGGGGGTATAGTCTTACCAAAGACAGCTCCTTTCTGGACCCCAGCATGCAGGAACGCAGCAACCGGATTGAAATGGAATACCTCCTGCTGCGAAAAATCACCGCCGATAATCCGGTACAACAACGGCATCTGGATACCTTGCGGCAATTGCTGGCTATTAAATATCAGCTGCTCAAAGTAGGTGGAGAAAAGTCGTCGCAACTGAACCCGCTATCGTCTGTAAAAGAAGGGGAAAAGTGGATGGATATCATCGACAATAAGGTGCGGGACATGATCCGGATTGAAGAGAACCTGGTGCAGGAAAAAACAGAGTTATTTCATTTCTTTGCGGTAATGTGGGTACCGATGATCTTCATTTCTTCTCTGGTGGCTATTTTGATAGGCATCTATTCTTATATTACGCTAACGAGAGAATTTAAATTACAGCTTCATATAGAAAGCCGGATGAAGTCTTACCAGCGGGACTTGCAGCAAAACATTTCCCTGCTGAATAAAACCAACCAGGAACTGGAGCAGTTTGCCTATGTGGCCTCGCATGATCTTCAGGAACCATTGCGAAAAATATCTACTTTCAGTGACCGGCTACAGATGAAATATAAGGAGCAGCTCCCCCCGGATGCCACACAGTTGATAGACCGCATGGTTTCGGCGGTTTCACGGATGCGGGTACTGATCAACGATCTGCTTATATTTTCAAGGGCGGGCCGCATTATGCAGGAAAGCATTATGCCTGTAGATATGAATTTGCTGTTGCAGGAAGTACTCAGTGACCTGGAAGTAACGCTGGAGGAAAAAAATGTAGAGGTAAAATATGATCAGCTACCTGTGATCGAAGGTAGTGATACTTCTTTCCACCAGCTCTTTCAGAACCTGCTGGCCAACTCCATCAAATTTGCCAGTCCGGAACGGCCGCTGAGTATAAATATCCATCATCAGATCCTGACCGGTAGAGAATTAGGTGTAGCGAAGGAAAGCCGGGGGAACGAGGCTTTTTGCCGTATCAGTGTGGATGATAACGGAATTGGTTTTGATCAGGCATACGCAGAGCGTATCTTCCTTATCTTTCAACGCCTGCATGGTATCAGCGAATATTCAGGGACGGGAATAGGATTAGCTATCTGCAAAAAAATTGTGGATAGCCATAATGGCTATATACAGGCTTATGGAGAGCCCAACAAAGGGGCTACGTTTATTATCATATTACCCCTGAAGCAAAAGCCTAAAAAAGGTGAGCATGAAGACTGATTAAAAGCCTAGCACCTTTATTGCTGTGATTTTTCTTTGCCCAACAACTAATATTAAGCAATGAGCGAGCGTCCAATAAACATTTTAATGATTGATGATGACGAAGATGATTTCTTTCTCGTAACAGAATTGTTGCATGACATATCGCCCGGGCAGTATATCCTGGAATGGGCATCTACTTACCAGAAGGGTATTGCTGCACTTGAAAATAATACGCATGATGTTTTCCTGGTAGATTATCGTCTGGGCCCGAATACCGGTATAGATATTTTGCACCGTATTCAGCAAATGCCCAATCAGCTGCCCGTAATTATGCTCACGGGTAAAGGCGACTACAATATTGACCAGGAAGCCA
>NZ_DATCVJ010000159.1:0-8230 GCF_036566945.1 Chitinophaga sp.
TCGTTAAGGAACTATCTTTACGGCGCCATCAGAAATTATTGCCTGAATGTCATCAGGTTGGAAAAGAATACGAAGAAACGCCAGCAACAATACGCCTATGTCAGAGAGATCTTCATTCATCCGGCCGAGCTGGAGAACAAAGAGCTGGGGATCCGTCTCCGCCATGCCATCAATAGTATTGCTCCCGCCAGCAGAGCAGTATTTGAAATGCAATACCTGGAAGGCATCAGCCAGAAAGAGATTGCCGCCAGAAGAGGTATTGGGTTACAAACAGTGAAAAATCAGGTGCTCACCGCATTGAAGGAACTTCGGAATAACCTGAAGCAACTTTAATTAATAATTTTTTAATCCTGATAGTACCTGTTTATGCTTTTTGTTCCTTATACATAGAATTGACTATGAAAACTGATAAAGAATATCTAACCCAACTGGTACTTTTTGAGATTTCCGGTAAAATCCGGGAAGATGAAAAAGCCGAATTAAGTCGCATGATCCGGGATGATCAGGAGGCAGCGGATCTCTATGCGGAGCTGCATGCCACCTTCCAGCAAAAGACCGCCAGCAGCTGGGGACCGGATGATGTGTGGAAAGCTATTCGCCGCAGAAAGCAACAAAGAATTATTAACGGAAGCATCAGAGGACTCTCCCTGGTGTTTGTGTTAGTGGTGTTAGGATTCCTTTTTATTAAGCCAAAACAAATCATGCCAACGCCGACCTTCGCTACCAATAAGGGAAATATTAAATTACAACTTTCCGGCGGACAAATCATTGACCTGAGTAGTCAGCAGGGACAGGTGCAGGCAGGTGGTGCGGCGCTGAATAATCAGCATAAACAGCTACACTTTATCAATAATACTACACAGCTGCAATATGCTACGATCACGGTACCAGCAGGAAAGGACTATACCGTGCACCTGCCCGATGGTTCTGAAATACAGCTGAACGCCGAAACTCAGTTGCTTTTTCCCATGTCATTTAATGGACATACCAGGGAAATCACCATCCGGGGAGAAGCATATATGAAGATAGCCGCCGCAGCAAACCAACCTTTTTTGGTGCATCTCCCAGGGGCTACCATACAGGTACTGGGTACGGAATTTAACGTGAATACTTATGATAGCAGCAAAGTAAAAGTGGCCTTGGTAAAAGGTGCCGTAAAAGTGAAGACAGACAGTGATACTGCTTACCTAAAACCAGGCTATGTTTCCGAGTCCACCACAGCAAAAGGACTGACTACTTATAAATACGATGCAGATGATGTGCTGGCATGGCGAGAGGGACTACATTTGTTCAACAATGCCTCCGTAGAAGAAGTGGCCATGCTGATTCACCGGTTCTACGGTATCCCGGTACAGCTGGATAGTAAAGCCGGACACGAAAAAGCATTTACCGGCTCCATTAATCGCAATAAGCCGGTCGTCAGCTTCCTGGAAGGATTGAAATTCTCCCGGTATGCAGAGTATTATTTTGATAAAGACAGTACCCTGCATTTAAGACCCTGGAGCCGGTGAAAACATACCTTGCCGTTCTGCCATCAGCAGCGAAAAGGAAAAGCAGCAGATCATGGGAAGTACCTGGTACCGTAATACAATAGGAGAGGCCAGTACACTGAACCCAAAGTTTACCAGTAACAACATACCAATGATAAGCAATGCTGGCTGAAAAGCATCGTCTTTTATCCGGGTATGCCTGGTTTTGATCCATAAAATCAGCGTCCAGATAAAGAAGAGATTCACCACCAGGAAGATGCCGGGAAACAGCAACAGGATGGCTCCCTGGATGTTTAAGGAGATCACATTTACATGTGTGCTGCGATAGTGAAACCATCTGGCCGCCATCGGAGATACCTCTTCTTTACCCAGGTTATACACTTCAAGTTTTTCCAACGGAGGGAGGCAATAATTAAGCACATTCGGCAGTAAAAAATACCTGGCAAAAGCAAACGGGTGACGCCGTGTTAAAAACTTGCCGTAACTGCCATAAATGGGCGCTACAGCCCCCCAGGAAGCAATGCCATTAGTGCTGTCCTGGTCGTAGTTAACATGGTCTGCTAAATATTGCTTCAATGGCGCCTGGGGAAATTTAATATAAAACGCTCCATCGCGGGGAGACACGGTTTTCGCCTGTTCAGGGTACTTCCCGAAAAAGCGTTTTACCGTTTGATCAAATTCCCGGCACTCCACTGGTGCTTGCCCGTTCTCTGTAATAAACGGATACATGTACAACGCATTATTGGCCAGCTGCCAGCCACCAAATATGGAAAACTGCCGCGTGCCGGTTAACGCATAAGCGCTGTTCTTTGTATGGCGGACAAACAACAATATTAACACAAGTGGTAATGCAATACCCGACAATTTCCAAAGCATGGCGCGCTTTGATAGCAACAACGCAATGGCACTGATCAGCGGATAAAACATCGCATTGTATCGCAGCGTAAATAGCGCAGCTATCAGCAACGCATGCACGAAAATCTGGTAAGTGCGCGGTCGGTGAATGATCCAAAGCAACTGCACCACCCATAATAAACTAAGACCCAGAAAAAGCGCATCACTGGAAATATAATTGCTTAAATATAACAGCAATGGATTGAAAAAAAGACATACAAAAATGATGATACTAACCCGACGCGAGGGGGGATAAAAATACAATAGCGTAAAGAAAAAGTACAATGCAATCAGTTGTCCAAACAGGTATTGGAAGGCCACTACCGCAGTATCCGAAGAGGTGATGTGCCGGAACAGCAACAGGAATTTCGAATAGCCAATCGGCCATATGTTTACGTCGTATCTGGCCGCTGCTGCATAAATATAACTGTACGAATCCGAAAAGAAATCCGCAAAAGGATAACATAACTTGAAAATGATTAGCTGTATTATTGCGCCAATAACGGCCACCAGCAAATAAGCACGATTATCCTTAGATAATACAAAAGAGGGAAAAGTAGTTGACATACGGGTAGGGTTGTTGAATAATTTACTGCCCCTCTCCGGTAATTATTTATCCATTTTAGCAAAACAACAAATGATAATATTAACTTAATATGAAAGCAATCGCTGTACTGTTACTATTCAGCACCAACCTTTACGCACAAGCGCCATGGCCGGCAGATAAAGCCAACGATTGGTATGCACAACAGCCCTGGATGACCGGTGCCAACTTCATTCCGGCTACCGCCGTAAATCAACTGGAAATGTGGCAGGAAGCCACCTTTGACCCGGCTACCATTCAACAGGAACTGGGTTATGCGCAGGAAATAGGCTTTAATACCATGCGGGTATACCTGCACCACGTGGCCTGGCAGGAAGATGCTGACGGGTTTAAAAACAGGGTAAAACAATACCTCCGCATCGCCGCAGCTTACCATATTAAAACCATCTTCGTTTTTTTCGACGACTGCTGGAGAGATCAGTATCATGCAGGTGTACAACCGCCGCCCATCCCAGGAGTACACAACAGTGGCTGGCTCAAAGATCCCGGTAGCTACATCGATAACAGCCCCGCGCTGATGGATACCCTGGAATGGTATGTAAAAGATGTACTGACCACTTTTAAAAACGATGATCGCATTTGCATGTGGGATCTTTATAATGAACCCGGCCATTTTGGGCATGGTGACAAAAGCTGGCCACTACTAAGAAATGTAGTCAGCTGGGCAAGGGCCATACGACCTTCGCAGCCCGTCACCATCGGTATATGGAATAAAGACTTCGTGGCTTTCAATCAGTTTCAGCTGGACAACTCAGATGTGATCACCTTTCATAACTACCGCGATACTACTTCACTACTAACGGCCATAGATACACTAAAATCATACAAACGCCCCATCGTGTGTACGGAGTATATGAAACGCCCCAATGGTAGTACCTTTGCCACGCATCTTCCGATTTTCAAAACCAATAACGTGGGCGCCATCAACTGGGGATTGGTCGCCGGCAAAACACAAACCAACTATCCACAGGGAAATAAAGGGGGAGAAGCCGAGCCGGCACTGTGGTATCATGATATATTTCGTGCGGATGGATCGCCCTTCGATGAAGAAGAAACCTTTTTTATTAAGCAGATGAATCGATAGTTTTAACTACAAAGAGTCATAAAACAAAAACCGGTTCATGAATCGCCATACAGCTTTTCATGAACCGGTTTCTTTTGGGCAGCAGGTCTGCTATTCCCAGTATTTTTCGCCCTTCTTCATTTTCTCCAGGGTAGTTTCGTAATTCTTTTTCTCATCGCCGGCGGCTTTGTTCATGGCTTTTTCTTCCCATGCCAGGGCATCGTCTTTTTTGCCGGATTTATACAGCAGGTTAGCATAGGTATCCATGAAAGCAGGGATTTCAGCGTCTTTGAATGAGCGTTTGCTCCATTCCAGGGCCTGTTCTATACACTGCATATCATTACATTTTTCAAAGATGGTCCAGGCATATTCATTCAATGCCTGTGGATCTGCTTTGTGGCCATATTTTTTCATATAGGCAACAATGTTAGTCACGGCATTGTTCGCATCTTTGACATAGCTATAATATTGTACTTTGGTTTTCAGGATCAGTTCTTCCGCAATGGCAGGGTATTTGGCGGTCAGACTTGTTTCCAGTGCGGCCCAGTCAGGCGCGCTGCCGTCTTTTTTCATCAGCTGAGGATACACGTCTTCTTTGGCAACTATTTCCATCACTTTGTCTGCTGCTTTACCGGCGCCCAGTACTTTATCTACTTTGTCGGCATGGTGCAGGAACATATCAAAACCTACGTCCTTGCTGCTTTGCGTAAATTTACCGAGGAACTGGAGGTTCGCAGGCGTATACAAATCTTTCTGCTGGCTCAGGTAAAGTCTGGCGATTTCCGCTGCATTTTCCTGATCGTATTTATCCAGCGCGAGGTAAGCCAGTTGGCGTAAGAAGGCAGTGTCTTTCTGTCCTTTTTTGAATTTGTCGAGCTGTGTGTAATACTGGGTAGCAGGGTTCAGAGACGCTTGGCATCTTTCAATAAACTGATCCGCTTCGGCACCACCTACCTGGCGGTCTACAATGTGACCATCCGGCGCAAATACCAGGAAAGTAGGGTAGGCACGGATGCTGTAATTTTTTTCAATTTCTTTGGCAGATGCATACCAGTTTTTTACGTCTTCATTATCTTTTGCGGTCTGGTCCATCTGCACTTTTACGCTGATGTATTTATCATTCATAAAGCTGCCTACTTTTTCCTGTGGGAAAATGTTGGCGGACATAAATTTGCAGGGGCCGCACCAGGTGGTGAAACAGTCCATGAAAATGTATTTGTTTTCCGCTTTGGCTTTGGCTTGTACATCAGCCCAGGACGTGCCATGTTCAAAATGGATTCCTTTGTCCTGTGCTACCGCCAGTAAGGGTAACAGGAAGGAAAGGAGAAGAAGTTTTTTCATAATGCTTGGTTTGTTGGTTTGATTCTTACCCACTAATTTAACGCAGTTCCGGAAGAAAACCGGCGGGCACTGGAAATTATTTGACAAGATAAGTTCGCCGAAAGCCGCCAGACCACCGCCTTGCGGGCGATAGCGATGTGCGTTTTCATTTCCGATGGAACCGGCGCGCGCTTGCAGCTAGAAAAGGATTATACCTATTTTGTGCACAGCATCGGCATTGCAGACCAAACCGGTACGTTTAAACTGGGAGTAGCTGAAATGTACGATGTCCCCAACCTTAACCTGATCATTTTCAATGATGCCGATTCCAGTGATTATCATTTTATAAAAGATACATTGGTGTTGAAACCTTATGGCCACATTGCTTCGGTGGACTATGCCATCTGGGAAACGAAGTATATACGGATTGCTAACGACTAGCCACTCACCCGGGCAGGAGCCCGAATAAATAAATGAGGCGGTACACTATCAAGATACCGCCTCTGTTGATTGTAAACACTCTGTGATCTGATCCTTGGTGGATGTTACTTAAACTATCATGGTTTCCGTTATCGGGCCTAAATATGCAAAACAATATGCATCTGGTCGTTAAATATTGTATCTTTCTATAGCACATTTGTACCTGTTTTTCGGTGATCAGGGAAATAGTGCTAAATTGTTATTGGTAAAACTTCCGTCCATGCCGGTAAAACACTATGTGCAGCAGATCGACCTTACTCATCCAAAATACCTGCAACGTCTGGTAGAGAGCCGGCGTGTGTTTAATTCCAACAATTGCGAATTAAACGTCTTTGAAAGCTATGAGCAAGCCTATCGGGTGCCGCTCACTTTCGGCGATTTCATTATTAGCAGTATGGTGCAGGGCAAAAAGATCATGCATCTGCCCGGGCAGGCAGCCTTTGACTACCAGCCCGGTGAATCCGTGATTGTACCGGCCAACGAAACCATGATCATCGATTTCCCGGAAGCCGCTGCCGATAACCCTACGCAATGTATCGCCCTCTCGGTGAAAGAAGACTATATCCGCAATACCTTAGTATATCTCAACGACTACTACAACAGCGAACCTTCAGAGAAAAACGACTGGCGCCTGCAGTTTAATAAATATCATTTCAGCAACGATGCCGACGTAACGGAGCTGATCAATAAACTGATCCGCATTTGCCGTAGCCCGGACCCGGGCAGGGATATTTATGCGGACCTGAACATGAAGGAACTGCTGATCCGCATCCTGCAAAGCCAGCACCTGGAGCTGGTCGCCGGCGAAAGGAATACGCACAGTAATAATACCCGCTTCCATTTTGTGCTGCATTACATTCATGAACACTTAACGGAGAATATTCCCATAGATGCCCTTTGCCGCAAAGCATACCTGAGCCGTAACATTTTCTTTAAGTGGTTTAAAGAGCAATTTGGGATCACGCCACTGCAGTATATTAACAGGGAAAGACTGAAGCTGGCGAAGCAACTGCTGGCCGACCGGAATAATACCGTGAGCCAGGTAAGCCTGCAGTGCGGGTTTAATGATACCAACTACTTCATCCGGCTGTTCCGCAGCGCCGAAGGCATTACCCCCGGAACCTATCAGCTGATTTGCTTTAAATAATAAGCCCCGGACAGAATGCTCCGTTTTAAAATTATTCCTATATTTGCGTAACTGATTACGTAATTAGCTACAATATGGAATTCTTTAATAAAACCGGAAAGGCAGCGCTTGGCAGCAGACTGCGTATGTTAACAGAAACCATCACAGAAGATGCCGCACAGATCTTTAAACTGTACGACACCCCGCTACAGCCCAAATGGTTTCCTGTATTCTATGTATTATCAGCAGGAGAAGAGAAAACGATTACAGCTATCGCCCAGGAAATAGGGCACTCACATCCTTCTGTGAGCAAAATCATTACGGAAATGAGGAAGAAAGGCCTGGTAGCAGAGAAAAAAGATAAAACCGACGGACGAAGAAACATGGTAAGCCTCACACAAAAGGGCACCGATATTAATATAAAGCTCAAAGATCAGCTCATCGACGTAGGCAGCGCCGTAGAAGCCATTTCTGCGCAGGCCTCCCACGACTTGTGGAAAGCCATACAGGAATGGGAATACCTCCTGCAGCAGCAATCCCTGTTAGATAGGGTAAGAGAACAGCGAAAGAAGCGGGAAGCAGGCCATGTGCAGATCGTGGATTACAGCCCTACATATAAAACCGCTTTCAAAGCATTAAATGAAGAATGGATTTCCACCTGGTTTAAGATGGAAGAAACAGATTATAAATCGCTGGATAACCCCGAAGGATATATCCTGAAGAAAGGAGGACATATTTTCGTGGCCCTCTACAACGACGAACCGGTAGGGGTTTGCGCATTAATAAAGATGGATGATCCGGACTACGATTATGAACTGGCTAAAATGGCGGTGTCTCCCAAAGCTCAGGGAAAAAGTATAGGGTGGTTACTCGGGCAGGCGATTGTGCAGAAAGCGACCGCCCTCGGTGCCCGGAATATTTACCTGGAAAGCAATACCATTTTAAAACCAGCTATCAAATTATATGAAAAGCTGGGCTTTAAAAAAGTAGCCGGCCGGCCTACTCCTTATGAACGGGCGAATATACAAATGGAGCTCCTGCTGAAATAAGCAACACTACTCAAAATATAAGTAAATGGTCGTCTGTAACAGGAGGCCATTTTTTTATCCGTTAAATGGCGATGTCACTAATAAATGAAGAGGGATAGGATTATTAAAATGGAGCCGTATATTAGTGGCCTGAGGGCGGAACGCTTTTCCTATGAAGCAGGCTGTCAGACCACGTTATGCAAAAAAATTAAAAACTCAAGAACA
>NZ_DATCVJ010000160.1:0-3923 GCF_036566945.1 Chitinophaga sp.
CGTCAGTATTTGCAAAACTGCATCCTAAATACCGTACCCCTTACCGTTCACAGTGGATGTTCTTCGTTTTTGTATCCCTGTTTGCCGCCTTCATTCCAGATAACGTGGTAGGTGAAATGACCAGTATCGGTACTTTGTTTGCCTTTGTTCTTGTATGTGTGGGAATCATAGTAATGCGTAAGAGCAATCCAGACTTACCAAGAGCCTTCAAAACGCCATGGGTACCATTTGTACCTATCGCAGGAGCACTGATCTGTTTAACTATGATCATCAGTCTTGGTTTTGAAAACTGGGCCCGTTTATTTGTATGGCTGGGTATTGGCTTTATCATTTACTTCCGCTATAGTGTGAAGCACAGTAAAGCCCGTAAAGCATTGGATGAGAATAAATAATTTGTTAAGATATAGTCCTTAAGTGGAAGCGGAGAACAAGGCGCCATCGTTTTGTTCTCCGCTTTTCGTTAAATCCCGAAATCCCGCTACGCCTAAATCTGAAAATCCTTATTTTTGCGTTCTGTTTTTACAAGTAACTATAATTATATACCATCAAATGGGAAGAATATTTGAAGTAAGAAAATCGACCATGTTTGCCCGCTGGGATAAGATGGCGAAAGCATTTTCAAGAATAGGAAAGGAAATAGCCATAGCTGTGAAGGCTTCCGGCCCTGATCCGGACAACAACCCTGCCCTTCGCCGTTGCATCCTCAATGCAAAGAGTGTGAACATGCCTAAAGACCGCGTAGATGCTGCTATCAAGCGCGCTATGGGTAAAGACAAGACTGATTACGAAGAAGTAGTATACGAAGGCTATGCTCCTCATGGCGTGGCAGTGATTATCGATACTGCTACAGATAATACTACCCGTACCGTGGCTAACCTGCGTATGCACTTCACCAAAGGTGGTGGCAGCCTGGGCAACAGCGGATCTGTAGGATTTTTATTTAACCGGGTAGGTGAGTTTAAAATAAAGAATAAAGGACAGGATCTGGAAGAGCTGGAACTGGAGTTGATAGATTTTGGTTTGGAAGAAGTAGGGGAAGATAGCGAAGGCAATATCATTATCCGTGCTGCATTCAGTGAATTCGGCAATATGGCGAAGGCCCTGGATGATAAAGGCATAGAAGTGATCAGCTCTGAGTTAAAACGTATCCCGGCCACTACCGTGGAGTTGAACGATGAACAGGCAAAAGAAGTACTGGAACTGGTAGATCGTTTGGAGCAGGATGATGATGTGCAGCAGGTATTTTACAATCTGAAATAAAGGAATGGTCGCGGCAACGTGGCCTTATAAGCTATAAGAAAGAACGTCCGCCTGTACAGCGGACGTTTTTCATTGAATACGGTTAACTTTCTAAACCAAAAACAGCTAAACTTTAGCGATAGAGTGTGAACGGTCCAGGTCATCTGCGATAAACATCAATCCTTTGCCGTGGTAGGTTTCTAATTTTACGGCAGGGTCTTGTGCAATATGTTTACGGAGCCGTGTCAGGTAGACATCCATCACACGTGATGCGAAGAAATCCTCTTGTCCCCAGATGCAGGACAGGATATCATCTTTCTTCAATTTTTTATTAGAATTCTCGCACAGAAAGCGAAGCAACTCCGCTTCTTTTGGGGCCATACGAACATGGGAATCGGCAGATTTATGCCTAATATGATATTGAGAATAGTCAAATACAAGGTTACTGATAGTATATACAATGCGACGTTCGCTTTTCAGTAGGCGGGCGCGTTGCATATATACTTTTACCCGGCATATCAACTCCTGCATGTTAAAAGGTTTGATGATATAATCATCTGCTCCGGATTCGAAGCCCTGCAACCTGTCCTGCTCCATATAACGGGAAGTAGTAAAGAGGATAGGCACATTTACATCCATAGAGCGGATATCTTCTGCCAGCGCAAAGCCATCTTTCTTTGGCATTACAACATCCAGTAAACAGAGATCAAAAACATGTTTTTGAAATTTCTCCCAGCCTTCCTGGCCGTTTTCACAAAGGGTAACATTATAACCGGCGCGTTCCAGTTGTCTTTTCACCACCTTGGCAAAAAAGATATCGTCCTCCGCCAAAAGAATGCTTGGTTGCATGTACGTTGGTTTTAAGCGAGTAAATGATAAGATTTTAGTTGTAGATACCTGACTAATGAGTGTATCCGGTACGTTTATTCAAAAATAAATAACATAATCATAATCCTGTTCGTTCATCCCTATTCACTTCTGAATCGGACGTTCATTTTAACCATTGTGAATGGTTTTATACCCCAGGAGTTATCATTTTCGGTTTAGTGCACTCTGTCTATACTAAAAACACATTTATTCGCTTCGCGGGGTATGCGCTAGTTGATAATATTTTGAGGCGCCCCCTCCAGGAAGGCTTTTACATTTTCAACGGTTGTATGCATTAATCTTTTTCTGGCGGCCTGTGTTGCCCAGGCTATATGAGGTGTGATAATGGTATTAGGTGCGGTAATTAAGGGATTATTACCCAATGGAGGCTCTACAGATAATACATCCAGTGCGGCTCCGGCAATCACGCCACCTTCCAGCGCCTCCGCCAGATCCGCTTCCCGGATCAATGGCCCTCGACTCGTATTTATCAGGAAAGCCGTTTTCTTCATGGTGCTTAACAACGCTGTATTGACAAATTCTTTATTCCCCGCATTCAATGGACAATGCAGGGATACAATATCAGCCTGTTTAAAGCAGGTGGCCAGGTCCACAAATGTAACACCGGGCATTTCATCCCTGTCGGGATGTTTATGACTGGCAATCACCTTCATATCAAATGCCAGCGCAATACGCGTCACGGCCTGCCCTATCTGCCCCAATCCTACTATTCCCAGCGTGCTGCCGGATAATTCTGTTAAAGGCGTTTTCCAATAGCTGAAATCCAGGCTCCTGCCCCATTCTCCGGCCCGCACACTCTCCGCATGCAAACCGGTATGATGACACAATTCCAGGATCAACGCAAACGTGAGCTGCGCCACCGAAGCAGTGCTATAGGCCGGTACATTCGATACCGGAATATGCCGTTCCCGGGCAGCGGTAATATCTACCACATTATAACCAGTAGCCGTTACACCTATATATTCCAGTTGCGTGGCGGCCTCAATAGCCGCCGCATTAATAATGGCCTTGTTGGTTAATACAATATGTGCCTCCCTGATCCTTTCTGCTACACCTGATTCGGGTGTACGCGCAAATACCTTCACATTTCCCAATGCCTGCAATCCCACCCAGTCAAGATCTCCGGGATTCAATGTATAACCATCCAGTACCACTATATTTTTCATAACCTTAGTTTAAGCGAACGTAATTTGAAATTTATCTGCTGTAATTATTTCTTTTGGATCATCGATATGATAATATGGCCTATCCCCCATGAAACTGGCCCATAAAGAAAATGTACTGGGTGGTCCCAGGATATAATCACACTGCGACATCAGATAATGATCCGTCTTTACATTATTCCGCGAAACAATCACATTGCTGAATTGATTACGATAAACAGCTTCGTTCAGTTCAGCATCGTTAGTAAAGATGATCAGTTTGTATTCCTTATCTAATATAGCCAACAGCTCTTGAATCTTCCTGATATACACGGCATCGTCATAAAAATATTTGCCATCCAGGAATTCCTTATAATCACCCCTTCTTATGTGTACCGCGATCAGCAACTGCCCTTCGCTTTTTGCCAGGTAGTTTTTCTCCAGCGCCACTTTATCTACATCGGGCGCAAATAAACGCTGGTACACTTTCCGGTATTTTTTAGCCAGTTCCAAATGCCTGAAATTCCAACCCTCCAGGTAAAATTTAGTCCGACCACTATTTAAAATGTAAGCATCATACTCTGCCATCTTTTCAGGATCATCAAAATCAACTGACTTAATCATCTTAAACTGCAAACCTTTCTTCACCCACTT
>NZ_DATCVJ010000161.1:0-6431 GCF_036566945.1 Chitinophaga sp.
ACGTTTTTTCTTCAATGCCACCAATCCATTTATCATCAGCAAGTTTAACAAGTTGTATTACGATCCTGAAATTGGGGGGCCTAATAATTTCCCCATCATGCGCAGTTTCAATTTTGGCGTAAGTGTGACGTATTAATTCAACTTGTTTTAAAATTTTCAAAAATACCTTGTTATGAATCGTAAAAATCGCTTCTCCATATATAGTGCCGGATGTTTGCTCGTCGCGTTGATCCTGATTAGCCAGGCTTGTAAAAAAGGATTGGATTATAAAAATGAAGATGCCATTGTGCCGGATAACGTGTGGACAGATCCCAATATGATCAATACTTATCTCAACGATATCTATGGCGCTCAAATGCCCGGATGGCCGATCAATGGCGCCGATAGTGATGAAGGGCTCAATGCCGACGGGCATAACCTGGGGGAATACCAGCGGGGAATTGTTACCGTGGAAAATACACACATGGATTTAAAATACGAGTATGTGGACCGTATTAATTATTTCCTCGATAAAATGGCAACGGTGCCTAATACGGTAGTGGCGGAAGAGCTGAACAGACAGTATGTAGCGGAAGCTAAATTCTGGCGCTCGTGGGTGTATTGGAATATGGTAAAACAGGTGGGTGGGGTGCCATTGATATTGCATGTACAAGACCCTTCTGATATTGCGGGATTATTTGTTGCCCGTAATAAAACCTCCGAATGCGTAGCGCAGATTATAAAAGACCTGGATGAGGCTATTGCTGCTTTACCCGCCGTGTATACCAATACTGACAAGGATTACGGAAGAATCACCAAAATTGCCGCCATGGCTTTTAAAGGACGGGTACTGTTATGGTATGCCAGCCCCTTATTTAATCCGTCTAATGATCAGGCCCGCTGGCAGGCAGCCTACGATGCCAATAAGGCTGCGAAAGATGCCGGCATCGCTGCCGGTTACGGATTGTTTGAAAATTTCAGGAACATCTGGTACCAGGAGCGGAACAAGGAAGTGATTATGGTGAACCAATATTTCTATCCTTCACATCCCATCGATTTAACGAACTTAAAAGCAGGGACCTACAACGAAAATCAGCCTTATCTTCCTATGCTGCTGGGCTTCCCTAAAAGAGACGGATCTCCTATGCAACTGGATGTTAGCAGGTTGTCTGATCCTGCTTACAACAGCCAGTTTTTGAAAGATTTCTACCTTAATCGCGATCCCCGCTTTTACGCCACGGTGTATTTTGGAGGCGTGCCTTATGTATGGCCCGACCAAAACGCAGCTACCTATCGCAAAGGAGAAACCTACTGGTGTATGTATCGCTATATATCCGGCAATGCCACCGAAAGGGCCAGCTACAAAAGCGTATTGGTGACGGATTTTGATCGCTCCGGTATCCCCGGATTTGTAGGCTTCTACGATAGAAAAGGTTTGGACACCACCGTTGTGGATGAAAACAGCTGGAAGGGACAAACCGATTGGCCGGAAATACGCTTTGCAGAAGTATTGATGAACTATGGTGAATGTGCCAATGAATTAGGTAAAAGCAGCGAAGCGTTGGATGTATTGCGCCAGATTCGTCAACGGGCAGGTATTACGCCCGGTGCTGGCGGTTCTTACGGCATCACCGCTGCTACGAAAACAGAAATACAGCAGGCTATTAGGGGAGAAAGGTTTGTTGAATTTGCTTTTGAAGGAAAACGTGCCGGCGATTTAAGACGCTGGAAAAGATACGATCTTTTAAATACCATGGGCACACGTCCTTCTGTATATGTGGTGCTGAAGCCGGATCAGAAAGTAGCCGGCAATGAACTTATTTACAACGATACTACCAGGGCGAAATTTTATGCCGCCTATATCACCAGCCTGGATGGAGATGCTAACTATAAATTCAACTTTAATTTAAACCACTGGTTCTCGGCACTGAATCCAGGGCAGATCTCCCAGTCCCAAAATAAATTACTGCAAAATAACGAATGGGGTGGTAGCTTTGATCCATTGCAATAAGTAGCGTTAAATCATTTTGAGAAGAGCCTGGTAAATGCAACCCGGCTTCTTCTTTTACATACAATTCTTAATCAATAAAATGATACATGTAAATTTTTACAGGAAGACCCTCCTCGTGATGGCCACCCTTTTTATCGGAACGGATTTATCCGCTCAATGGGATTTTCATACTGATTATTTAAAAATACATATTGATCAGCGGGGTTTTATTACCAGTATGAAGAATACCACCGTACAACCCAACCGGGAGTTCAGTCCTGCCGACAAACCCTCGCCGCTGATGTTGTTGTATGATGGAAATAAGCAACAATATTATGAACCGGTAAAAGCGGCTTACCGCCCATCCGCTAAAACCTTGTCACTGACCTATACCAACGGGTCGGTGGCCGCTATACGGCTTACCCAGCAGGCCGGATACCTGAAGCTAACGTTATTGTCGTTGTCTAATCGTACCAACATTGAAGATGTGCAGTGGGGATCATATCATACCAATATTACCAACCTGCTGGGCGAAATCATTGGCGTGGCGCGTGATACGAGCAATGCCGTGAACTATGCCATTGGTATGCTGGCGCTGGACGATAACACGCTGGGAGGTACTTCTGCCACCATCGGCGATGCAGCACCTTTTCAATATATTATTCATACACCGGACGCCAAACGCTTTCCTTTGCCGGATTCAGTGCATGAAGGGCAGGTATTCAGTTTAGGAGGTAATGGTATCAGCGACGTGGCATTTTATGCGCACAAAGAACCCTGGTATCGCATTATGTACGGCGATGCCGCGCAGGTAGATAAAGAAGGACGCATTTCTATTTCGTATCACTCCCGGGACCGGTCCGGGAAACGGGAAATTTTGTTTTCCCTGATCCCGCATATGGCGGCAAATATACCCAACCACATTGAGGTACAGCCATTGCCCGGTGTAAATTATATCGGATCATCCGTTGCATTGTGGGGCAGCCCGGATAGCACGGCACTCACCGGTGTGATTCGCAATATTGTGTTGTCGGAAGGACTACCGTACCCTACTATCAACGGAAAATGGGTGAAAGACCCGGCTGCTTTTGTGCCTGATGCCATGAGTGCAGGTAATAAAAACGACAGCATTATTGCTTACACCCACCGCCTCGGTTTTAAAGCCATCAGCCTGTACGACCAGGGTTTCATCAGACCCGATCGCGGAAATGAAGGGTATATCGACGGAAAGAATTTTGAAAGAAAGCCCATCAAGATGGCGACCGGAAATAAGTCGCACAAGGAATTTGCTGCACTGGCAGCACCCTACGGCATCATCATTGGCAGAACGCCCATTACCAATTCGCTGGCCCCCGGCACACTGGATGCCAGCCCGGTGCCAAGCGATAGTCTTTGTTATCAGCAAAAACGGTTACTGGTAAAGGACGTCAGTACCACCGATACCAGCATCATCGTGAATGACCCGAAATACATGAACGAAATTGCCAGCTGGGAAGGACATTGCGCAGACCTCAATATGATCAAAATCGGCAAGGAACTCATTCACTATATGGGCATATCCGATAAACCACCTTATCGTTTATTAAACGTAAAACGTGGTTACTGGAAAACCACCCCTGCAAAACATGCTGCGGGAGCGGCAGTTTACAAACTACAGGTCACCGTAAACTATGGATATGATGGCGTGATCCCGAACATGCAACTACAGGATGAAATCGCAAAATATTACGCGGAGGTTTGTAGCATTAACGGACTCGCGTATTATGATTTTGATGGACAGGAATTTTTATTCAATAACGGGCATGGATATTATTCCACTAAACGTTTTTTCCATAAAATGTTTGACCGGGCAAAAGAACTCGGCGTGCCTTACATCCGCTTTACCGGGGCTACTTTATCAGAAGGCTCCTGGCATTACCAGAGCATCTGGAATGTGGGTGGAGGAAAAAATCTGTATGATGCCGACACCAGAGAATGGGGTAGTGCCACCAGCCAGGGCAAGGATTTGAGAGATGTTACCTACGGTAATTTTTTCCCGGTAGGCATGGGAGGCAATTTCCCGATTACGGCACATTCAACGGTAGCACAATATGAGCATATCCAGGCCATTTCAGTAGGAGTGGGTACTACTTATAGTTTGTCGTTGAATGAGAAAGAGGTGGAAAGCTGTCCGCAAAAAGAGGCCATCTTTAAAGTGATCCGGACATGGGAAGATGCCCGCGCGGCGAACGCATTTCCCCGCTGGGTGAAAATACAACTGATGGACCCCGCCCGCAGCTGGAGACTGGAACCGGGCAACGATAAAAATAGCTGGGCGCTATATGAAATGATCGACGGAAAAAAATCGGCACCGGTGATGCTGCAAAGAACCGCCGGATACTAAAACTAATGGAGGCGCGTAGCAGCCGTCTGCCAGCGCTTTCAGCAGCATAAATTCATTTTAAAATTCCACGAAATGCCGGGGATATTCTTGTCCCTGGTTTTTTAAATTTTCGGATATAAAGGAAGTAAATATAACATCGATGGTAGTCAATATTGTTGTGTTTCAGATATGGGTTGTTACTTAACTTTAGGTGGTATTACTATTAAATGTATATGGTGAGTGAACGTTTGGTACTGGGTACCGCAGGATTGGGGGGTGTATGGGGAAAAGTCGATCCGGATCAGTCGATCCTTACCATCTTATCGGCCCTGGAAGAAGGTGTTACGGCCATAGATACTGCGCCGGCGTATGGCGATGCGGAGTACTATGTGGGGAAGGCATTGCAGCAATGGAAAGGTAAGTTCCCTGTAATCAGCTCTAAAGTAGGTCGACTTAAATCTTATGCAGCAGACCAGGGAATATATGATTACACAGCCGAAGGGATGAAGAAAAGTGTAGATGATAGTCTTGCTACATTGGGGATTGATCAACTCGACATTCTTTTTCTCCATGATCCCGGCGCCGTTCAGGAAGAAGATGCGGAACGGATTGTAACTACCCTGATAAAGATGAGAGAGCAGGGAGTGGCCAAACGTTTGGGTGTTGGTGGCAATTGGCCTGCATGGTTTAAAAGATACCTGGATGCCGGCATGTTTGATGTGGTGATGGAGTTTAACCGCCTCAATGCGTCTGAGGTAGCGGCGCTTCATGATTCACTACCGTTTTGTATAGCGAATCATATACCGTATTACGCGGCCAGTCCGTTGAATATGGGACTGTTAGGGAAATGCATAGGTTCGTTCAAACAGATGAGACCCCAATGGTTGTCTGCGGAAGCCCTGCAGATGGCATTACAGCTGGAGCAGGTGGCTGAAAAATATCAAATGTCATTGCCCACCCTGGCGCACAGATTCCTGTTGTCTTTGCCCTATACTTTTAATATTGTACTGGGCCCTTCCAATAAAATTGAGTTAGATGCGAGTATAAGTGATTTCAGTCAAGGTCCTTTACCGGAAGAAATCCTGCATGAAATCGGGAGTTGTAATAGTGGTAAACAGTCGTAGCAATGTACAGTATTGATCAGGAGATATTTAATATCCAAAGTATACAGATCAGGGAATTAGCGCCGGTAAAGGCGGTTACGGCGTTTCAGGATGCCACCATGGGGCCTTTCCCGGAGTTTGGCATGTCGCTGATTGTAATCGAAGACGAGTATGGCAATGTAGGGGAGTCGCCGGTGTACAGTAGCTACACTAATATTTTAGAGGCTTGCCTGGTGCCGATCTTATTATATGCCAGCGATGTGATGTATGAGCAGTTATATCCCCGCTTGTATTGGTCTATCAGGAATGAAGGTTTTCGTGGCCCTGCTGCTGCGTTGCTGGGGCAGGTAGATATGGCGCTGCATGACCTGGCTGCAAGACGGCAAGGCGTTCCATTGCATACCTATATGGGCGCTACACGCGGTGATGTGAAGGTATATGGGAGTGGCGGTGGTACAAATTATACCTACGCAGAATTGGAGCAGGAAGTCCGTTTTTTTGTAGAAAACGGTGTAGGATGTTATAAGATGAAAGTGGGAAAGGATTTCGGGCATAGCATGACGGAAGATGTAAAACGGGTAAAATTCGTTCGCAGCCTTCTGGGAAAACATACGCGGTTGGCAGTGGACGCGAACCAGATCTGGAGTTGCGAACAGGCGCTCCGGTTCATAGATCTTACAGCGGCGGAAGATTTAGCCTGGTTTGAAGAACCTACTCATTCTGCTTCTTTAGATCAGATAGAGTTGTTGTGCAAGCAAACGCCGATGAAAATTGCTTTCGGTGAATCTGAAAGAACTTCCCGGGTTTTTCCAACACTGGTGAATATCGGTGTTGCACATTTGCAACCGGTTCCAGGACATCTGCCGGGTGTAAAAGAATGGACAGCAGTGAAAGATCTGGCCCACAAACATCAGATAGATTTTTCTTCAGGAGGATATTCTTTGTTCACTTCTTCCCTCATGGCTACTGCTGCAGAAACGTGTCAGGTAGAATATAT
>NZ_DATCVJ010000162.1:0-2350 GCF_036566945.1 Chitinophaga sp.
AATTGATGCTCTGAAAAATCAGGCCCAATTGACACGCCTTGGCCGGCAGTATGAGGTTGAAGTGAAATTGAGGGAGTATGGCCAGTCGGTCATTCACCCATGCACTTTCGTATTCAGTCCTCAGTGCGTCAAACGTGGGCCTCGTACAGGATATCACTACGCGGTTAATTCCATTAATAAAATTTGGGCACCGATAATCAAACGTGCAGGTATTCGTTATCGCAATGCCTACCAGTCACGACACACCTACGCGTGTTGGTCACTGTCTGCTGGTGCTAACCCAAATTTTATAGCCACTCAAATGGGCCATACCGATGCTCAGATGGTTTACAAGGTGTACGGGAAGTGGATGTCTGAGAAGAGCGCCGAACAGGTTTCTCTACTTAACCAGGCTCTTTCACGCTTTGCCCCATCACTGCCCCAAAGCAAGGTAGCAGCACAGTAGAAATTCCTAAATTCAAGTGGTTAGCATCATTACTGCTACATTTGTATAATATGAACTCATAATTTTTAAAATCGATAAAGATCGTCCAGGAGCGCATAAAACAAGGGATGAGCGAGATCGAGACAAAGCATGATTAACGAACTTAAACGAACTTCACAGACCACTTTTGCCCCACCCATGCCCCACAGCTAGATTTATCCAACATCAGTCGCCATCAGCGTTGCAGGCGAGTTAACTTGAAATTCTCTTCACAAAATTCCCCAAAAGCATAACTGCTTATGGCTAGTACCTTGACAGACAAACCTCCTGCGCTTTAAATACTGTATATAAAAACAGTATAGGAGTGTGTGTATGTTCGTTGAACTGATTTACGACAAGCGAAACGTTGAGGGGTTGGCTGGCGCCAGAGAGATCATTTTGGCTGAGCTCACGAAGCGAGTGCACCAGATTTTTCCTGATGCCGAAGTGAAGGTAAAGCCGATGCAGGCGAACGCCTTAAACAGTGATGCCAGCAAAAGTGATCGGGAAAAGTTGAACCGTATGCTGGAGGACATGTTTGAAGAGTCAGATATGTGGTTGGTTTCTGAGTTCCCTACCGTTCGCCAGGTTGGGCTTTAAGATTGTAAGGCAGTCACAGCGTATTCTGACTGCCATACCTTTACTGATTTATGCCCACAGGAAATTTTTTATAAAGCGTGCACACGGCCACGTCATAAATTATCGCAACCTGCTTCCTATCCACTCCGTTCGCTATCAGTCGCCCCGCCTGCGCCCATTGCTCGGTAGAAAGCTTTGGACGCCTGCCACCTATACGCCCATTTTCGCGTGCAGCTGCTAATCCTGCCCGGGTGCGTTCTACAATCAACTCTCTTTCCATTTCCGCCAGTGCTGACATGATGTGAAATATGAAGCGTCCCATCGGGCTGGAAGTGTCAATGCTGTCAGTGAGGCTACGAAAATGAATACCGCGTTGACGCAGTTCATCTACCAGAAGGACCAGATTCCGCATGCTACGGCCCAGCCGATCCAACTTCCAGACAACCAGCGTATCTCCCTCTTTTAATGTCCTAAGCAGCCTTTTTAGCGCCGGGCGATTAGCCACAGTTCCGCTCATTTTTTCTTCAAAAATCTGCTCACATCCTGCGCGTTCAAGCGCCTGCCGCTGGAGATCAGTGTTTTGGTCATTTGTTGACACCCTGACATAGCCAATCTGCATATTTTTTACCCGATATTTTTTGCCAAAAAATCAGGTGAAGTTAGCGGCCTGGCGCTTACGAGGCAATCTATAAAACGTCGGTTTAGGCAGTAGCGCGACGAGGAACGCTTATAGCTCGTCAGGCAACATGCTTTCGGTTGGGGATTTTGGGGTTGGTTCGGTTCTCCAAAATAAGCCCACAGATGCCAGTTCATCCTTCATCAGTGATGCTGATGGCAATACTCTGTGGGCACCTGGGAATGGATGTGGGTTCCAGAGTTCGTACACCGGCCAGCGAATTGCACAGTTGTGGATTACTTCCGGTAGCGCGGTATTCAGCCGCTTTCTTACAACCACTGACCCACAAACACCAAAATCGTCAGTGCCGTGGGCGCAGCTGCAATCTGCGGGTACATCGGACATTAACTTTAAGAAAGTGACGGGGGATCTGGATTTAAACGAATCGCTGTCTAACATTGAGGCAATGGATTTTAAAACCTTCTATTACCTTGCAGATGAGGATAAAACGGTTCGCCGGGGCGTCATTGCTCAGGAGCTCGAAATGATAGATCCGCAATATGTTCACTCTGCTGAGGAATCAGGGAAAATGACACTTGACCTCAACCCATTGGTGCTTGATGCGCTGGCAGCAATCAAAGCTCTGGCAACCCGTGTCAGCGCATTAGAGGAAGACGTTAAGGTTGCGGCTC
>NZ_DATCVJ010000163.1:0-3274 GCF_036566945.1 Chitinophaga sp.
ACCGGGGCAGGCGCGCCCTTAAATGTGCCATCCCATCCGGTGCGAAAATCCGTGGAAGCGTAAATTTCCACGCCCCAGCGGTTATAGATGCGGAAATATTTGTAGAAGGTAATTCCCACGGGAATAAAGCGGAAACGATCATTTTGTCCATCGCCGTTAGGTGTAAACGCATTGGGAATATAGATTTCAGGCCCTGTATAATATTTTACGCTCACCGTGGCGTAGCCAAAGCATCCCTGTTGATTAGACACGCGCAGTTTGAAAGCAATATCCTTGTTGTAGTTAAGGACCGGATGCGCAATATTAGGATTGGATAATCCGTCTGAAGGCGTCCATGAATAAAAATCTCCGCCGCTGCCCTGCATCTCCAAAGGCTGTCCCCTGGCTAGTATGGTGTCGTTGCCGGCATATGGATTCACTTCGTATATCCGTATATTTTTAGTGACGGTTTTTTCACATTGCTTATCTGTCAATAAGGTCAACGAAATCGTATATACGTTACCTTTAGTAAAGGTATGCTGCAGCGATCGTTGTACGCCGGGCGTAACAATACTATCTGTGGTACCGAAATCCCAGATGTGGGAAATTATATTTCCATACCGGTAAGAGGAAGTATCATTAAACTGTACAGGATCACCCCGGCAGAATCCGTCGGTGGTGAATCCTACCCTCAACCCCGGATAGTTATTTACTTCACCTACTGCGCTATCTGTGCAGGCAAGTCCGGGGTTGACTACCATTTTCACTTTGTACACGCCGGTATCAGCATATTGGTGATAGAACATGGTTTTGCTGTCAGTAAGTGTATCGGTGCCATCTCCGAAGGTCCAGTAATAGGTAGATGAATACCCCGCCACACTGGAATTGCTGATAGGAACATGTAATGCAGGATCATCTGTACAGTTATTCAGCACAGATGGAAAAGTGGCGGTGATTTTAGTCTGGCAGTTAAATACCGTTAGCAATATATCCTTGCTATGTGTACCCAGAAATTTTTGGGTGACTGGATCATATTCATTTACACATACTGTTATTACATATTTCCCGGGCAGATTAGGGGTACAGCTAATCAATCCCTTTGGCGAGATAGATATGCCCGGGCTGCCGCCCATTGGATTACTGCCCGAATAAGGTGGTATATATCTTACAGTAGCATTATAAGGAGGCGGTGTGGTAGAAGTGTTTTCATTGGTGCTGGAACCATCTGTTAATGCGCTGCAGAGGTTATAGGTCAGGCTGTCACCATCTTCATCATATGCGGCATAATCGAGCGTGAAAGGCATGGCGTTGCAAATAATAATAGCCGTGTCTTTGTTGAAGTAGGCGCTATTGTTATTAGGTCTTGATTCGGTACCGGGAATGGTAGTATAATAAGTGGACCCTTCATGTTCTGAGTCATAGATGTTATTCAGCTTTTCACCACGGCAGCAGCGCTGGGAGGCCACGTAATAACCGCCGGGAATAGGCGCCAGTTCAATCACCGCAGTATAAAAGGCTACTTCCAGGTGTTGTGCCTGCGGCGCCAGACAAGGATTTTTCAGGGTATCTATGAGTGGACGTGTTTCAGAAATGTAGAGATATACAGAAGATAAAACTTTGGAACCATTGGCAGTAAATACGTTAGCTGTGACAGGGTTCTCGAATCTGTCGATACAACCTTGTCGGTCGCCGCAGGTAAAATCTGCGTCGCGATACAATTTGAGAGTGATGAGATAACGGTAGCGGGTATTATCTCCGTTCATTCCTAATGTCTTATAAAAAATTTCGCCACCAATGATGTGGTATCCAGCTGCGAAAATAGGGAACAAACAGCAGCTCAATATCAGTAATACAGCTCTCTTCATGATTGGGGGTACTGCTCTCTGAATTTAACACAAAAAGAGCAGATCCGGTTCATTTCGGACAACTTTTATCTTACGAGTGTAACGGTGCCTTTACGTTGAACTGTATTATTGCTGATATCTTTTCCCTGTACTACCCAAACATAGGTACCTACGCCAGCAGTTTGTCCATTCACTGTTCCATCCCATCCCTGAAGATAGGCCGTGGTGGAGTATACGAGTTTACCCCAGCGATCAAAAACGCGGAAGAATTCCATCGTTACAATACCTACCGGCAATGGTCGGAAGATGTCATTTAAACCATCGCCATTGGGAGAGAATGCATTAGGTATATAAATATCCGGCCCTTTAATAAAGCGGACAAAAATGTTGTCGGTACCTGCGCAACCTTCCTGCGTATAGGCGGTAACGGTATATGTAATGTCACGGTTATACGTAGTTACCGGATTATAAATGTTGCGGCTATTTAATCCGTCTGGTGGTGACCAGGTGTAGCGCACACCTCCCGTCGCATTTAGCTGAAATGGGGTGTTCAGCATAATAATAGTATCGTTACCGGCAAAGGCATGTACCTGCGGCACTACATTTACCTGCGCAGTAGCCGTAACCGGTTTTGGGCATCCCAGTGTATCCGTTACAGTTACTGTAAATAAAGTGGTGTCTACCGGGTGGGCTATTGTAACTGCAGCAGAAGCATTATCTACATAATAAGCAGGCGACCAATGGTAATAAGCTCCCCCGGAAGCGCGGAGCGTTAAGGGTACACCAAAACATACGGTGCTATCAGGAGCAGCTGTTGCCTTGGGAGGATCTACTACTTTTAGACTAACGGTATCGGCCCCACGACAACTACCGAGCGCCACCTGCACTTCGTAAGATTGTCCGGGTGGAGTGGGGATCACATATACATCGGGATTAAACGATATGACCGTATTGTTGTTCAGGCTTGTCCAGCGGTAGGTATACAATCCATCGGCAGTAGTTTCCAGGTGAACCTCATCATTTGTACACACGGTGCTGTCAGCAATCGTCTGTACATGGATGGTATTTCTTACATCTACCTTAATATCTTTATCATTCGTACATCCCTGATCATCTACAAAGGTTACTTTATAGGTACTGGTAACCGGCGGAAAAACAATAGGATCAGGCGTATTGGGATTTAAGATAAAATAGTTATCCGGCGTCCAGTTGAATTTACCTGGTAAGGTGCTGTTGGCCCACATATGCAAACTGTCTTTCGCGCAAAGCAAGGTATCGGCCGTGGCATTAAATGGCGGTTTGTCATAAATAGTAATCGGACTAGTAATGGTTTGCTCGCATCCCTTCACATTGCGCACATACAGCTTTACATTATAGGTGCCGGCGGTTTTATACTGATAGTTGGGATTGGCTGCATTGGTGGTATCACCGTTGCCGAAATCCCATTTATA
>NZ_DATCVJ010000164.1:0-5576 GCF_036566945.1 Chitinophaga sp.
TGATCTATCCGTTGCTGGTAAATACTTGCTGCTACCATTAGTTTATTGATTTAAGAATACCGGGTTTGCTAATAAAAAATCAGGGATCTCATGATTTATGTTCACAATTTATTGAACATACCTCACAAAATCCCTGATTAAAGTTATCTGGATTTATTTATGCGTATTGTCTTTTCAGCAAGTCCGGATGGTCCTGACTCACTTTCAGGATCAGTTCACCGAACAAGGTATTCACCCAGGCAAACCATGGACGGGTAAATTTAGTCGGATCATCCTTATGATAGGATTCATGAATGAAACCAGTACCGCCGTCAGTATTACGCAGGCTTTTAATACAAGTGGCTATTTCTTCTTTATCATTACTGGTCAACGCCCGTATGATAACGCTCATTGGCCAGATGTAGTCATTGCCGGTATGCGGACTCCCTACGCCATCGCCATATTTACCTCTGTAAAACCAGGGCTGGAAGTTGCTCCAAACAAAGTGGCGCGATGCCTGATATAGCGGGTCATCAATGCCGGTATAGCCCAGATATGGGATAGATAAGAGACTGGGTACGTTAGTATCGTCCAGGAATAAACGATTACCAAAGCCATCTACTTCAAAACCGTACATCATGCCCAATTTGGGATGCTCTACGATGGCATATGCCTTGATGGCGCGGTCTACTTCATCTGCCAGTGCAATACATTCTTTTGCAAAGGCCGCATCTTTATAAATGGTTTCGCTGATTTCCGCCATCTGACGCAGGGATACTACGGCAAACATGTTGGAAGGAATCAGGAAAGGAAATACTGTCGCATCATCAGAAGGACGGAAAACAGATACGATCAGACCCACCGGAGATATCGGGTTACCCCAGCCTCCATTGGCTACCGTATCCGATTGTATCGGAGAAGTACGCTGGAATTTATATGGACCATGGCCATCTTTACGTTGCTGCTCTTTAAATGTTTTTACGATCAACCCGGCTGCCTGCTTATATTTCGCATCAAAAGGCGCGGTGTCGCCGCTTATTTTCCAATAGTTGTAAGACAACCGCACGGTGTAGCACAGAGAATCTATCTCCCACTTGCGCTCATGCAGTTCCGGTTTCATGGTCGTCAGATCTTTATCCCACTCACTACCGGTTGGGCCTTCATTGAAAGCATTGGCATATGGATCGATGAGGATACATTTTGTCTGGCGGTTAATAACGCCCACTACCATTTCCTTCAGCTTCGCATCTTCCTTCACCAGTGGCAGATAAGGCCATACCTGAGCAGAAGAATCGCGCAGCCACATCGCATTGATGTCGCCGGTGATCACGAAAGTATCCGGTCTGCCGTTTTCTGTTTTAAAATTAACGGTGGTATCAAGTGTATTAGGAAAACAGTTTTCAAACAACCAGCCTAATTTGGTATCGGCAATCTCCGCTTTCACCTTCACAATCGTCTTCTCCACGGCTTCGCTGGTGAATTTCCGCTTTGCCAGTGGTGGGCGCTGGGAAGTATATCCGTTCCAGCCAAATACTGTTTTGGGCAGTCCCAGCCCAACAACGCCTGCTACCAGGGCGCTGTTCTTAAGAAAATCTCTCCTTGCAACCATAACATTTTTTGAATTTAGGAACCCCTAAAATAGAAAAGTTTCCCGCAATTATAGCGGAAAGTCGAAAGCTGAAAGCAAAAAGCTATTGAAGCGATTTTTTGTCTTACTCAGGATTATACTGATTTTGATGATTTCCTTGATTTTACTTTTATGATTTTAGAAGATGAAAATGATTTTGGCAGATAGAAGCGAATACCCGCTATTATCTACCAAATCATTTTCATCTCCCAAAGAAAAAAAATCAAGGAAATCATCAAAATCAGTATAATCCTGAGCAAGACAAAAAATCGCCTCAATAGCTTTTTGCTTTAAGCTTTCAGCTTTCCGCTCTCCGTTACATGTTTCTCCGGTATTGCCCACCTACTTCATACAGTGCATGGGTAATCTGTCCGAGAGAACAGTGTTTCACTGTTTCCATCAATTCTGCAAAGAGATTGCCATTGCCAACAGCCACCTGCTGCAACTGCTTCAGTGCCGCAGCACTCTTATGCTGATGCCTGTCCTGGAAGGCTTCCAGCGTATGTATCTGGAACTCTTTTTCTTCTGTGGTAGAACGGATCACTTCTGCCGGAATAATAGTAGGTGAACCGTTTTTATTCAGGAAAGTATTTACGCCTACGATCGGGAATTCGCCGGTATGTTTCAGGGACTCATAATACAGGCTTTCTTCCTGTATCTTATTACGCTGATACATCCTTTCCATGGCGCCTAACACACCGCCGCGTTCTGTAATACGATTAAATTCGTTGAGTACCGCTTCTTCTACCAGGTCTGTCAGCTCTTCAATGAAGAAGGCGCCTTGCACCGGATTTTCATTTTTGGCGGTTCCCAGTTCCCGGTTAATGATCAGCTGAATAGCCATAGCCCTTCTCACGCTTTCTTCTGTAGGCGTAGTAATGGCTTCATCGTATGCATTGGTGTGCAGGGAGTTACAGTTATCATAGATGGCGTACAATGCCTGCAGTGTAGTGCGGATATCGTTAAAATCAATTTCCTGTGCATGCAAACTGCGGCCGGAAGTCTGAATATGATATTTCAGTTTCTGGGAGCGATCGTTTCCTTTGTATTTATACTTGATGGCTTTAGCCCAGATACGACGGGCTACACGGCCTATCACCGCGTATTCGGGGTCCATTCCATTGCTGAAAAAGAACGACAGGTTAGGCGCAAAATCATCGATGTGCATGCCTCTGCTCAGGTAGTATTCTACATAGGTAAAACCATTAGAGAGCGTAAACGCCAGCTGTGTAATAGGGTTGGCGCCGGCTTCCGCGATATGATACCCGGAAATACTTACCGAATAGAAATTGCGTACTTTTTCTGTGATGAAATACTCCTGTACATCACCCATTAATTTAAGCGCAAATTCTGTAGAGAAGATACAGGTATTCTGCGCCTGGTCTTCTTTCAGGATATCTGCCTGCACGGTGCCACGCACCGTACTCAATGCATGTGCTTTTATTTTTTCATACACGTCACGGTCCAGTACTTCTTCGCCGGAAATACCCAGCAGCTGAAGACCGAGGCCGTCGTTACCTGCTGGCAGATCGCCACTATAATGAGGCAGCGGATGATCTTTGAATTTCGTTTTTATCAGTGCCGTCACCTTTTCGGTCAGCCCATTTTCTTTGATATATTTTTCGCATTGCTGATCAATGGCAGCATTCATGAAAAATGCCAGCAGTATGGGTGCGGGGCCGTTGATCGTCATCGATACAGATGTTTTAGGATCGCAGAGATCAAAACCACTGTATAATTTTTTAGCATCATCCACGGTAGCAATGCTCACCCCGGAGTTACCTACTTTACCGTAAATATCCGGTCTTACAGCAGGATCTTCCCCATATAGGGTTACGCTGTCAAATGCAGTAGACAAGCGCTTTGCCGGCTGATCCAACGATACGTAGTGAAAACGTTTATTGGTTCTTTCCGGTCCGCCTTCTCCGGCAAACATACGGGTCGGATCTTCTCCTTCTCTTTTCAGTGGGAAAACACCGGCGGCGTATGGAAATTCACCCGGCAGATTTTCAGTAAGCTGCCAGCGGAGAATATCGCCCCAATCTTTATACTTAGGTAAGCTAACCTTAGGAATTCTGCTATGGCTGAGGCTTTCGGAATACAGGGGTAATTTAATCACCTTATCTCTTACCTGGAATTCGTAAAAATCTGCGGTATATTTTTTCACCAGCGCAGGCCATTCTTCTACCAGCTTTTTACATTCCGGATGCAATGATTTTTCCAGGTGTGCTTTGATGTCGGCCAGAGAGGCGGCGAGCGCCGGTTGCAAAGCTATCACGCCTTCTACCTGGTACAACTGTGTGGCGATTTTGCATTGCTCATCTGTCCACTTGCTGTAATCCGCAATGGCTTCTGCTATTTCAGCGAGGTAACGTACCCTTGCCGGCGGAATGATCTGTGATTTGGTAGAAGTAGATTTCACGCTTTCATGTGCCATAGGGCCAAAGCTGGCGCCGGTTTTCTCTTCCACTTTTTCCATTACTCTTTCAAACAACAGGTTAATGCCTGGATCATTGAATTGGGAAGCGATGGAACCTACTACCGGCAACGCATCTTCCTTTGCGTCCCAAAGGCCATGGTTGCGTTTATATTGTTTGCGCACATCATGCAAAGCATCGAGTGCACCGGCTTTATCAAATTTGTTGATGGCAATCACGTCGGCGTAGTCCAGCATGTTAATTTTTTCCAGCTGGGAGGCCGCACCATATTCCGGTGTCATCACATAGAGTGATACATCGCAGTAGTCGGTGATAGCGGTATCGCTCTGGCCAATACCGGATGTTTCGAGGATGATAAAATCGAAAGCAGCCAGTTTACAAATATCGATGGCTTCCTGTATATGCTCACTGATGGCCTTATCGCTTTCACGGGTAGCCAGAGAGCGCATGTAGGCGCGTGGGTGATGAATGGAGTTCATACGAATCCTGTCACCCAATAAAGCACCCCCTGTTTTCTTTTTAGAAGGATCGACCGAAATAACAGCTACGGTTTTATCATTGGTATGATTGAGGTAACGACGTACCAGTTCATCGGTCACGCTGCTTTTACCGGCGCCACCGGTACCGGTGATACCCAGTACAGGAGATCTTTCGGGATCTGCTGCTGTGTGGGTGATATGTGCAGTGGCAGTATCGTCTACCGTTACGGCAGTATTGGTTTTCTGCCCTTTGAGCAGGGCTACCGGCATATCGTTTTCTGCGAGGCTGATAGAGCGGGCTATAATTTTCGGATTCTTCTCTTTTTTCAGTTGCGGGATATCTTCCACATTACCACCTTCTGTAAGTGGTTTCACGGCGATGTCGCACTGGCTGATGAGGTCTTCAATCATGCCTTCCAGCCCCATTTGCCGGCCGTCGTCCGGTGAGTAGAGACGCGCGATGCCGTAAGCATGCAGTTCTGCAATCTCTACCGGCAGAATGGTGCCGCCGCCGCCGCCAAAAATTTTGATGTGTCCACAGCCTTTTTCCTGCAGCAGGTCATACATATACTTGAAAAACTCCACGTGCCCACCCTGATAAGAGGTGACCGCTATTCCCTGTGCATCTTCCTGGATGGCACAGTCTACAATTTCCGCTGCAGAACGGTTATGCCCGAGGTGAATTACCTCGGCACCTTTTGCCTGCATAATGCGCCGCATAATATTGATGGCCGCATCATGACCGTCGAATAAAGCTGCTGCTGTTACAATGCGAACCTTATGTTGTGGTGTATAAGACATAGATTGTGTTTTGTTTGGAGAGAATTACGAATTACAAATTACGAATTACGGATTTGTGGGTAGAATATCCGAAGATCATCTGCTATTATCTATTCACAAATCCGTAATTCGTAATTTGTAATTCGTAATTCTTTTTTTGCAAGTTACGGAAAAACCTGCTGAACTGCCGCCATAGCGTGGGTTTGCCCAGAAATAGAATTGATTGAACAGGGGCATGATCTTGTTGCAAAACGTTTAACTGATCCCGAAATC
>NZ_DATCVJ010000165.1:0-2003 GCF_036566945.1 Chitinophaga sp.
TCAGTATAATCCTGAGTAAGACAAAATTCGCAAGCCTTGTATCAAAGTCCCAATGCGGCTTTCAGCCTTGGATAGCCCGTTTTACTGACCAATACCCTGGCGCCACTGCGCAAAATAGCCAGATGGTTTTCCTTCTCGTAAGGATCTATGCGGGTTACCTGATTTACATTGAGTATATAAGAGCGATGCACGCGTGTGAATTGTTGCGGATCGAGCATTTTTTCAAAGAAAGACATGGTTTTGTTTTTCAGGAAACTTCCTTCCTGCGTCACAATTTTCACATAATCATCTGCTGCTTCCAGGTAATGAATATCCTGTACAGCAATGATTTTGATTTTACCATTCAGTTTAATCACCACCCGATTGCTTTGTACCGGTGTGGCAGCGGCAGTTTCCAACAAAGCTTCTGTATTGGCTGCAGGCGCCTGCAGTTGATCCAGCCACTTTTGCACCGCCTTATCAAAGCGTTCGCTGGAAAAGGGTTTCAGCAGATAATCCACTGCATGTACTTCAAAAGCTTTGATGGCATGTTCTTCGAAAGCAGTCGTAAAAATAACTGCGGGCATATTTTCTACCAGTTCAAGCATTTCAAAACCGGTGATCTTAGGCATTTGTATATCCAGGAAAATAATATCAGGCTGATGTTGTTGTATGGCTTTTAATCCTTCAAATCCATCATTGCATTCCTGCATAATGGTGATCTGCGGAAAATTCAGCAGGTATTCTTTCACTACCTCACGGGCCAACGGTTCATCATCAATTATTACTGCTTTTATCATGTGTTTGTGGTACTTTGATAATTGTGGTAAAAATATTTTCGTGAGCAGAAGTTTCCAACAGATCTTGTCGTGCAAACAACAGATAGAGTCTTCGCTGTATTGAGTTCAGGCCAAATCCGGTGCCTTTATTAGGTTGTTGTAATTCGTTATCGAATGGATTTTGTATCGATATATATAACATGCTATCCTGCATCCAGGATTTTATGCTGATAGTAATTTCGCCGGTAGTATCGTATAGTCCGAATTTGATTGCATTTTCAACTACTGGTTGCAGCAACATAGGCGGCATCAGCATTTTCTCTGCACCTTCATCGGGTATAACGGTAGTGGTTAAACGATGTCCGAAACGCACTTTTTCTATATCCAGGTACAACTGTAAATATTTCAGCTCTTCTGATAACATGATCCACTGATCATCTTCCCTTTTCAATGATCCCCGTAAAAAATCGGAGAGCTTCAACACCATTTCCCTGGCTTCTTTCGGGCGTAGCATGATTAAAGCGTTAATAGAATTGAGGCTGTTAAACAGAAAATGCGGTTGTAGCTGTTGCCGTAATTTAAAGAGTTCTGCCTCTCTCACTATTTTCTCAGTAGACTCTTTACGTTGCAGGGATTCCTGCAGTTCTTCCGCATCGTACCACATCTGACTTCTGAAACCTATTCCTGCAATCAGCATCCAGCCGGTGAGGGCGTGAATGGGAATAGCGCTGTTCAACCATCCCAGATACGTGGGGTCTTTGGGAAAAGCCGTGATTAATAACCACCGGCTCAAACATACCCACAGTACAGATAAAGCAAAACTTACCACTGCTACATAACCAAACTTCATAGTGCCGGCGGCCGGGCGATAATAGGCCACATTCTGGCTAATGATAATACTCGCTGCTCCCAGTAAAATAACGTGTACGCAGCTGTCTGTAATAGCCGTGCCTAAAGGAATATTAAACCAGTAGTACAGCAATCCTCCGTAGATCAGCATCCATATTGCAAAGGAGCAGATGAAGGACCACCAGGAATTACCTTTTACGAATTGCTTTACCAAAACAGCGGTTTTATACGTTGAGTTCGAAATATTGTTGTCCCTGTAACTGGGCTGATTTCATCTGTAACCAGGCAATATAGGAATTAGGATCTCCCGGTTCTTCTATGCGGGAGTACAGTTCCATACCATCTGTGAGTTGATCCAGGGTATATACTTCCGGTACGTTGATGAACTTCCATTGT
>NZ_DATCVJ010000166.1:0-2335 GCF_036566945.1 Chitinophaga sp.
AAAAAGCTGGAGTCGGGTTACCACCTTTCCTTTGGATATGATAACCAGGAATTGGTACGCTACCAGGTGAAGAAATTAAAATTTGTAAACGAGCGGCTGGAAAAGGTATTACAGGCTTTACTGGAAAATACCCCGCTGAAGTATGAAGAAAAAAATGGTGTGCTGCTGATCGTAAAGCAGGCACCCAGGCCTATGCTGTCTTTACAGCAACAAACCGGCCCGGGTAAAATAAAAGGTACCGTCACGGAAGGTGAGCAGGGACCACCGGTGCCAGGTGTTACCGTAAAAGTAACCGGTACAAAATATTATGCGGTCACCAACGCAGAAGGTGGCTTCGAAATCTCCTTGCCCGCCGGCACTTATCACCTTTCCTTTACTTCCATCGGCTACGGTGCAGAAGAACTGAAAGCGGTGAAAGTATCCTCAGGTGCGGTGACATCAGGAAACGTGCATTTATTTGTTGCTGCATCGCGTTTAACCGAAGCCGTAGTCATTGGCTATGGTGTACAGGAAAGACGCAGCCTGTTGGGAGCAGTAGCCACCTACGATCCCACCAAAGAACCCGGACAAATGCCGCTCACTATCGACCAGGCAATGATTGGTAAACTCCCCGGCGTTTTCATTGCCCCTTCCAGCGGCGTACCGGGAGCAGCTTCCAACATCACCATCCGTGGTATCAGCACCCTTAATACCAATGGTAACTCCCCCCTGATTGTAGTGGATGGAGTACCCATTTATGGCATAGATCCCAACCTGAATACCGTAGATTACAATAAAGGTACTTCCCCCGGATTCTCCTTCGGGGGCAACCAGGTGGTCAACGAATACCGGCAGCCTACCACCTTCGAAAAAAATCCACTCGCCACCCTTAATCCGGATGATATTGAATCCGTAGAAGTGCTGAAAGATGCCTATTCTACTGCTATCTACGGCTCCCGTGGCTCTGCCGGTGTGATCCTCATCACCACCAAAAAAGGATCAAAAGGGAAAATGCGTGTAGACGTGCAAGTGAGTACCTCGCTTAGCAAACCACGGGAACTGCCGGCTGTTATGACCGGCGATCAATACGCCGATTTCTATACCGAACTTTTCCGGCAGAAAGATTCTATCGGGAAAGCTACTTCCGGCAACTGGTATACTCCTTTAAACTATAAATTCCCTAAAGGTACCAATACCAACTGGCTCGATGAAGTAGTCCGCAACGCCTGGGGCAACAACGCCGTGGTATCTATGAGCGGCGGAACAGATAAATCCAACTACTACGTAAGCCTCGGCTATAACAACGAACAGGCCTATATCATCAATAATGACCTTACCCGTTATCAGGGCCGCGTGAACTTTGATAACCAGATGAGCAAATCGCTGAAAATAGGAGTGAGTATGACGTTGAACCAAACGACCAACAACTCACTGAGCGCACAGAATGTATATCGCTCCGCCATACAGAAAGCGCCCAACATCGGCGTTTATGATAGTACCGGTAAGTACAACTGGCTCAATGGCAACAACCCCACCGGTCCGGAAAATGTGTCGAACCCGGTAGGAGAGGCCCGCTCCGGTCAAAATTATAATACCGATAACCTCGTACTGGGCAATGTGTTTGCCGATCTTAAATTATTGCCCTGGTTAACCGCACACTCCGATGTAGGCATAGACTGGATCAGCTCCCGTGCCTATAGCCGCATCATTGACCGCCCTAAAAATATAGGTGGATCGGCTACCGAAACACAACAACAGCTACGCAAATGGGTGATCAACAACCGCCTGGATATTAATAAGATCATCGGAAATGGTCACGCCATCAGCGCTATGCTGGGACAAAGTTTCGAGAAATCAGTGGAAAATGTCAACAGCGTAAATGGTAAAGGTTTTATGAATGATGATATGCTCAGCATTCTCACCGCTACCGACAAAAGAGTGCAGAACTCATTGCAACAGCAATGGGCGCAGGTATCTTTCCTGAGCCGCCTGAACTATGAATACAAACACAGGTACATGGCAGGCATTACCTACCGCCTCGATGGATCTTCCCGGTTCTCGGCCAATCATCGCTATGTAGGCTTCCCTTCTTTTGCAGCAGGATGGACGCTCAGTGAAGAAAGTTTCCTGAAAGGAAGTAAAGCCATTGAACAATTGAAATTGCGCGCCAGCGTAGGTTTCACAGGTAACGATGGCGGCAACGGCTACTATGGCAACCAAGGACAGTATGTGGTCAACGTATACGGTGCTACTTACGGAAACACCGCTACAATTGATAATCAACAACCCGCCAATCCTAACCTGCAATGGGAACGTACCACTACCTGGAACATCGGCGCTGACTATAGCTTATGGC
>NZ_DATCVJ010000167.1:0-20554 GCF_036566945.1 Chitinophaga sp.
ACCTTACATAGTAGCTTATTTCACTGCTGCACAGGAAGTCGATACAGATATGCTGCGGGAATATCTTTCCCGTTCCCTGCCTTATTACATGATTCCGGCTTACCTGGTACAACTGCCTGCCATTCCGCTTACCCCGAATAAGAAAGTAGACAGAAGTCAGCTGCCCGATCCAAAGGCTGAAAAAACCAGCCATGTGGCACCTGTAAGCCAGGAAGAGAAAGTGCTGGCACGCATCTGGGCAAACGTATTAAATATGCCGCAGGTAGGTGTGACGGACAATTTCTTCTCATTGGGCGGCGACTCTATTAAATCCATCCAGATCAGCGCAAGGGCCAGAAATGAGGGCTATGATCTGGCTATCAAAGATATTTTCAACCACCTTACGATACGTGCACTGGCGCCGAAATTAAAGGCGCTTGTTGCCATGTCAGATCAACAAATGATAGAAGGAAAAGCCGGGCTGACACCTGTTCAGCAATGGTTTTTCCAGAGTGGCATCGTCAACAGGCATCATTTTAACCAGTCCGTTACTATACAGTTTAATGAGCGCGTCGATGAGGGAAGGATGCTTGCTATTTTCCAGCGTTTGCTGGAACACCATGACGCCCTGCGAATGATATTCAAAGAGGAAGACGGCAGGATGATAATGACAAACACAGCGCACAACAGTACGTTGTCGCTGGTGGAATATCACACCGCACAAAGCAGCATTGATCTGGCAAACGGGCCATTGGTAAAGCTGGCCCTGACGCATGAAGCAAATACAAGCAGTCTGCTCATTGTAGTACATCACCTGGTAATAGATGGTATTTCATGGAGAATATTGTTCGAAGACTTTAACACGCTGTTTAACAACCTGCAAGCCGAACTGCCGCTTAAAACAGATGCTTTTCTTTCCTGGCCTGATCATCTGTCTGATTACATGCATGACAGACATTACCTGCAGGCAAGGACATTCTGGGCAGGGCAACAGCAGGAAGTAGCGCGGATACCACGCGACTATGCCGGTGGCAGTAATAAAATGAAGGAAAGAATAGTGGCCGGTTTTTCGTTAGATAAAACTGCCACATCGCAACTTTTATCCGCCGTTCACAAACCATTTAATACACAGGTCAATGATACCTTACTGGCAGCATTGTACCTGGCTATTCACAGGCTTTATGGCATTCATCAGGTGAGCATTGACCTGGAAGGTCATGGAAGGGAAGACCTGATACCCGGTGTGAACATTGGGCGTACTATAGGCTGGTTCTCTTCTATCTATCCTGTTAGATTGGATATGCAGTCTCCTGGCCTGAAGGAGGCCATTGTGCAGACAAAAGAAAGCCTGAGAAAGATTCCCAATAAGGGGTTTGATTATTTGCTGTACCGTTACTTTGACGAAAATGGTATTACTGCCGGTAATAGCCAGCTGTTTTTCAATTACCTCGGACAATTTGATGCAGATACCAATAACGGGCATTACACGATTGCAGATGACAATACCGGCCAGGTGGTTTCACCGGATGAAACCTGGAACTACGACTGGGATTTTCTCGGTAAAGTAGTGGATGGCCAACTGCAGTTCCAGGTATCTTATAGCGGGGCGCAATATAGAGAAGAAACCATGAACCGCCTGATGCATACATTCAGGGATTGCCTCCTGGAATGCATTCAATTCTGTATGCAGTATCAAGGTGTTGAAAAGACCCCTGCTGATTTTACACATACCACATTATCTGTTGCACAGGTAAGAAAGCTGCAGGAAGTGTATGCATTTGATGATATCTATACACTCTCGCCGCTGCAGGAAGGGTTGCTGTTTCATGCGTTGAATGATGGCGATTCAGACCAGTACTTTTTGCAGATCTCCTATCTGACCCGTGGCATGCTGGACATGTCGCTGGTGAGAAAAACACTCAACGATATTGTGAAACAGTATGATGTACTGCGCACGGCATTTCTGTGGGAAGGCTTTGAACAGCCGATGCAACTGGTATTGAAAGACAGGGCGATTGAAGTGGCCTTTACAGATATCAGCGGGGAGCATAACCGGGAATCAGCAGCAGCGCTGGTGGAAGCGATGAAACGTCAGGACAGGCAGGCGAGGTTTGATGTAACCAGCGATCCTTTATTGCGCCTGAAAATAATGCAGTGTGGCGAAGGGGAATATTATTTTATCTGGAGCTACCATCACCTGCTGATGGATGGCTGGTGTATCGGTATCATTCTGCAGGATTTCAACAGGATTTATCATGAATATGCTGAATCCGGCAAAAGTACGGTGTTGTCCCTCAGACCATATGCCGATTATATTCAGTGGGTGGAGGCAAGGGATAAAACGTTGTCCGAAAACTACTGGAAAGATTATCTGAGCGGTTATGAAACAGTGGTAAAGTTGCCCCAGCTGCCACAGCAGGGAAGTACTTTGCCCTATGCACTGGCTACCTCCACACTTACCCTGGATGAGGCACAGACCGAACAACTGCAGGCATGCGCAGCGGGTTATGGCGTAACGATCAATACCCTTATCCAGTTCGTATGGGGCACTCTGCTGGCGAAATACAATAACTGCCGCGATGTCGTATTTGGTATTGTGGTAGCAGGTCGTCCATCAGAACTACCCGGTGTGGAAAACATGGTGGGCTTGTTTATCAATACTGTTCCGATCAGAATTACATTTGACCGTCAGCAACCCATAGGGCAGATTTTAAAAGCAATGCAGGATGCCGCTATTGAAAGCAATCCGCATCATTATCATCCGCTGACAGCTATACAAAACGGGAGCAACCCTGGCAGAGACCTGCTGAATCATATACTCGTATTTGACAACTATCCCATACAACAGGAAGTGGAGAAAGGAGTTTTCAATATCGAACAGGTAAGCGTTTTTGAACAAACCAATTATGATCTGGCCGTTGTGGTAGTACCGGGAGAACAGCTGCATTTCAAACTCGATTATAACGCACATGTGTATAGTCAGGAAATAATGCAGCAGGTAACAGGGCACCTGCAACAGCTGATGTCGCAAATAGTGTCACTGGGTGATGTACCGGTTTCGGCTATCGATATGCTGACAGACAAGGAAAGACAACAGTTACTGGAAACATTCAATACAACAGCGCAGCACCTGGATGGAAATGTACCTGCTGCATTCCGGCGCCAGGTATTACAGTCACCTGATAGTCCTGCTTTGCGGCATGGTGTGCATACCACGAGCTATAAAGAGCTGGATATACTTTCAGGAAAAATGGCTGACTACCTGGTAAAGGAGGCTGGTATCGCAAAAGGTGAGATCGTGGCGGTGCGGCTGGATAGAGTGCCAAACCTGCTGCCGGTGATACTGGGTATTCTGAGAGCAGGTGCGGTGTATCTGCCAATAGATGCCAGCCTGCCAGCAGAAAGAGTCAATCATATTCTGGCCGACGCCGGCGCAAAATTGCTGATAGCAGCAGAAATTGAGCTGGCGGGCAGGCAGGACGTATATGAAGCCACAGCACCGGTTAACGCTAATGATCCCGCTTATGTAATTTATACATCCGGCTCCACCGGCAAACCGAAAGGTGTTGAAGTATCACATGGCGCGCTATGGAATTATATCAGCTGGGCAGCAGCATACTACCTGGAAAATGAAAAGGGCTCATTCCCGCTCTTTACTTCCATTTCATTTGACCTCACACTGACATCTATCTTCGTGCCGCTGGTGAGCGGCGGTGAAGTAGTACTGTACAGCGCCGCTGTGGAAAACGTGATTAATGATATCATTGAAGATAACTGCACAGACACCATCAAGCTCACGCCCACGCACCTCCGGCTGCTGGCGCAAAATGATGCGCTATATGCAGCACACAGCAAAGTGAAACGATTCATTGTCGGTGGTGAACTGCTTGAATCCTCGCTGGCAGCAGAAATTCACAGAAGATCAAATGGCAGGATTGCGATATACAATGAATATGGGCCAACGGAAGCTACTGTTGGTTGTATGATTTATCAATATGACCCGGCTGATAAGACTTTTTCTGTACCAATTGGAAAACCAATACAGAACACCGGTATTTATTTACTGGACAATGATTTGAATCCTATACCGGTAGGTGGCATTGGTGAATTGCACATAGCCGGTAGTGGCCTTGCATTGGGATATAGGAATAATCCGGCGCTGACACAGGAAAAATTCCCTGTTGCCTTGCTGGCAGGTAGTGTACGCAGAATGTATAAAACCGGTGACCTGGCCAGATGGATTGACAACGGAAATATTGAATACCTCGGTCGTTTGGATGACCAGGTGAAAATAAGAGGTTTCAGAATTGAGTTGGGTGAAATAACAAATCGCCTGAACCAGTTTGAAGGTGTACGTGATAACGTGGTGCTGGCATATGGTGAAGGCGCCGGTAAATACCTGGTGGCGTATTATGCCGCATCGGCGGATGTACAACCCGCTGCATTGCAGGAATACCTGGCTGTTTATCTGCCATCCTATATGGTGCCTGCCTATTTTATGCGGCTTGATCAGCTGCCTGTCACCGGAAATGGAAAGCTGGACAAAAGAGCGCTGCCTGTTGTAACACCGGCAGCCAGTCTGCAGCCTTATGTACCTGCCGGTACCGTCGAAGAGCGCTTGTTGCAGAACGTTTGGGCAGCAGTGCTGGGGGTGCAGCCAGGCATGGAAGACCATTTCTTCGAACTGGGTGGCGACTCTATTAAATCTATACAGGTGAGTTCCCGTGTACGCAGTCTGGGATATGAATTATCTGTGCGCACTATTATGAGTAATCCAACGATTGCAGCACTGGCGCGTGAACTCAGGCCATTGGAAAGACGTGCAGATCAGGCAGCAGTGATAGGAGAAGTACCGTTGACGCCTATACAACATTGGTTCCTGGATGAAGCCTCCGGCAATTATCATCACTATAATCAATCTGTTGCTATCCGCCTTCACGGCACAATGGATCTCCATACACTACAAAATATTTTACGGCAGTTGCAGGTGCATCATGATGCATTGCGTACTGTTTTTACCATCGAAAATGGCGTGTTCGTTCAAAAGGTATGCGACATCAACATGCCTGTATTTGCCGATGAAGCAGATCTGACCAGCCATGCAACGCCGGAGCTGGCGTTTGCTGCCATGAGTGATGTATTTCAGGCAGGCATTGACCTGGAAAAGGGTCCATTGATGCATGCACGATTATACCGGATGCCGTCAGAAATCCGTGTACTGATAGTGGTACATCACCTGGTGATTGACGGCGTGTCATGGCGTATACTGCTGGAAGATTTTCAGACATTATACCACCATAAAGAGCTGCCTTTAAAAACAGATGCATACCAGCTTTGGTCCCAGCAGTTGCTGGACTATAAAGGTACGCCGGCCTTCAAAAAAGCGGCTATCTATTGGGCAGGTGAATCACAAAAAGCATTTGACCTCATTAGTCCCGATCATGCAGATGGCAAAAATACCTATGGTACATCAGGCGAATTGTCCTTCGGGCTGAATGCACGCCAGACCAGGAAATTAATGGCCTCCGCACACTACGCTTTCAATACACAGATCAATGATTTATTACTGCTGGCTTTATTGCTGGGACTGAAGGATACCTTTGCCCTTTCGCAAATAAAAATAGATATAGAAGGACATGGCCGCGGATTGCTGGATGAAACAGTAAACACTGGCCGTACTATTGGGTGGTTTACCAGTTTGTATCCACAGGTATTTGATGGCAACAGCGATGACCTGTATGTGATGATACGCCGTGTAAAAGAACAGCTGCGGGCTATTCCCAATCAGGGTAATGATTACCTGCTCTGCGGGCAAACATCTGATGCGCAGATTGTATTCAACTACCTGGGGCAGTTCGACGCAGATACACAGCATCATGTGTTTGATTTTGTGTCTGAAGGTAAAGGCGCAGAAGTAGCTGCAAAGAATAATTGCAGACACGAATTTGAAGTAGCAGGCCTGGTGTTGAACCATGAACTGCAGATGACGCTGAAGTATAGCAAAGCACGTTTTGACCAGCATACGGTGGAAACACTGATGCAACGGTATAAGCATTATTTGTCAGCGATTATTGACTATTGCTGCGAAAGGCAGGTCATTGTGCTGAGTCCTTCAGATGTCAGCCACCCTCATCTTTCCGAGACAGAACTTGATCTGCTGCAGGCGCAGTTTGAACTACAGGATGTCTATACACTTTCGCCCATGCAGGAGGGTATGTTGTTTCATGCACTGCATGATCCCGCATCCAGCCAATATTTTGAGCAGGTAGTATGCCGCGTAAAGGGCGCACTGGATATTGACCAGGTAGCGCGTGCCATGAATGCTATTGTAGCCAGACATGCCATGCTCCGTACTGTTTTCGTATACGATGGATTAGCGAAACCCCTGCAGGTAGTGCTGAAGGAACGCAATTTTGATTTTAAATACATTCATCTCAGCAAAGACTTTCCTGATATGTTGGTGTCGGAAGCCAGCAATATCTGCCGGCTGCAGGACCGTGCCAGGAAGTTTAATCTGGCGCATGATCCACTGATGCGCCTGACCGTCATGGAGCTGGAAGAAGATAACTATGAGTTCATCTGGAGCTATCATCATATCCTCATGGATGGCTGGTGCATGGGCCTCATTGTCGATGAATTTACAGCGCTGTATAATGGTTATATGGAGCATAAGCCGGTACAACTACCAGCTGCTGAACCATATGCAAGATATATCAGCTGGCTGGCTGGCAAAGACAAAACTGCTGCCGAAGGGTATTGGAGTAAATACCTGGATGGCTATGAAAATATAGCCGTAGTGCCACATGATGCAGGGATAGTGCCGGCAGAAAACTTAATAAGCAGTATCAGTCATTTTACGGTAGATAAACAACAGACTGCCGCCTTACATAAAGTGTCAAGAAAGACAGGTAGTACACTCAGTACTATTATTCAGACGCTGTGGGGTATTCTGATGGCGAAGTATAATGATACAGATGATGTGGTATTTGGTGCAGTGGTATCAGGCCGTTCGCCAGAGGTAAAGGGTATTGAGAAAATGATTGGATTATTTATCAATACGCTGCCGGTACGTGTGCAATATGGCCCAACTGATACCATTACCGGCCTGTTGAAAAAGATGCAGCAGGATATGCTGAAGAACCAGGAATATGAATACCTGCCATTGTCTGAAATAGCTAACCTGAGTCAACTGGGCAGGAACCTGATCAATCATATTCTTGTCTTTGAAAATTTCCCCATACAACAACACGAACAACGGGAACAGCAGCATTTCACAATAGGTGAAATATCCATGTATGACCAGACCAATTATGATTTCTGCGTCAACGTGATGCCGGGAGAGGAGTTGCGGTTCCAGATAGCATATGATGCGGGTAAATACGATGAACGATTTGTGAATCAGCTGGTGGGCCACTTCCTGAAAATTATACAGGTGGCTGCTACAGATGAGGAACAGGTGATTGCAGATATCAATGTGCTGTCTGCAGCAGAACAGCATCAGTTGCTGCACGATTTTAATAACACGGATAAAGATTATCCCTTACACCATACTTTCATAGATCTCTTTGAAGCGCAGGTAGAAAAAACACCGGATGCAATTGCGGTAGCGGATGATAGCGAAGCAATCAGTTATCTGACCCTGCATGAGCGGAGTAATCAGTTAGCACATGCGCTGCTGTCGGGTGGACTTAAAGAAGAGATGCCGGTAGTGGTATTGTGCGAGCGTTCTGTTAACATGCTGGCGGGTCTGATAGGCATTCTGAAGGCGGGTGGCGCATATACACCGCTGTCGCCGGAGTTCCCGCTGTCCCGCATCATAGAAGTTTGCAAAGATGCGCAGCCAGGTATTTTAATCACCGCAGCCGCGGTGATGACGGAAGAATTAGGGAGTGCCCTGAATGAGGCGCTGCCGGATCTTCACATACTATACCTGGACAGCCAGGAGTGGATGGACATGCCAGCACATCATATATCCGCAGAGGTGCGGCCATCCAATCTGGCCTACATTCTTTATACCTCCGGTTCAACCGGCGCCTCCAAAGGGGTGATGATTGAACACCGGAGTATGCTCAACCACCTTTTCATCAAGGTGGAAGATATGCAGTTGAATGCCAGGAGTATTGTGGCACAAAATGCTTCACAAACCTTTGATATATCCATATGGCAGTTTTTATCTGCCCTTATTGTAGGTGGCAAAACGCGGATTTATGCAAAAGATACCATACTGAGACCGGAGCAATTCCTAGAGGCTATCAGCCATGACCGGGTGACCCTCCTGCAGGTGGTGCCTTCGTACCTGTCTGTGATGCTGATCAGCCTGGAAGAGGAGGAAAGCAGGCATGATTTGTCACAACTGACATTTATGATTGCTACGGGTGAAATTCTGCATAAATCATTAGTAAAAAGATGGCTGAAGCTTTACCCTGATATTCCTGTTGTGAATGCATATGGGCCTACAGAAGCCGCAGATGATATTACGCACTGCATCCTGTACGAAGTGCCTGCCAGCGCAACTATCGCCATCGGTAAAGCATGCAGTAATCTGAAGGTATACATTGCGAATAAGGCATTGAATGGACTTTGCCCGATAGGTGTAAGAGGTGAGATCGTTGTTTCCGGAGCAGGCATAGGTCGGGGGTATATTAATAAACCAGATAAAACTGCGGCTGCGTTCATAGAAGATCCGTTTGCAGCAACGCCGGGTGTGCGCATGTACCGGACTGGAGATATCGGTAGATGGTTGCCCGATGGCAGTATTGAATTCCTGGGCAGAAGAGATGACCAGGTGAAGATAAGAGGCTTCCGTATTGAGTTAAGAGAAATATCCCATCACATCAAATCGCATCCACTTATTCGCGATAGCGAAGTACTTTGTCTCGAAGACGCGGGTGAAAAATATATTGCGGCCTACTATGTGGCTGATACTACGATTGACCAGGCCGAACTGCGTAGTTACCTGCTGGGTTGCGTACCGGAATACATGGTACCCGGTCATTATTACCAGCTGGAACAAATGCCCGTCAATACGAATGGAAAGATTGACAAAAAAGTTTTGAAGGCCATGGCGATGCAGACAGCTGCCACAGACATGGCTGATGCAGTGGGTACGCCACATGAAGAACTGTTGAGAGAAGTATGGTCCCAGGTACTGGGTGTGAAACGGCCGAGAATACGCGATAATTTCTTCCTCCTGGGTGGCGATTCCATCAAATCCATCCAGATCAGCTCCAGAGTGCGCGGGCTGGGTTACCATCTGTCTGTGAGGTCTATTATGACGGCGCCCACTATCGCAGATCTGGCACGTTTACTCCGTCCACTGGTGAAAACCATTGACCAGTCTGAAATCAGCGGACCGGTACTGCTGACGCCTGTTCAGCGCTGGTTCCTGCTGCGGGAGTCTGACTATCGCCATCATTATAACCAATCTGTATTCCTTGAGTTTGACGAAGTACTGGACATTGCACTGCTGCGAAACATCTTCAGCAGATTGCTGGCGCATCATGATGCCTTGCGCATAGTGTTCAGCGGCGACATGACACAGGAAATACAAGGCAGCGATGCAGCGGTATGGGTGGAAGAAATAACAACCACTGATTGGCTGAAAGCGAACCAGTCGCTGCAGGCTTCTATTGACCTGGCAAAAGGACCTTTGCTGAAAGCAGCATTGTATCAGCAGGAACATAAAAGCCGGTTGATAATTGTTGCACATCACCTCGTGATAGATGGTGTATCGTGGAGAATTCTGTTCGATGACTTTGAGACACTGTACAGACAGTTACGCAAGGGAGAAGAGCCTGTGCTGCCATTGAAAACAAATTCCTTCCAGACCTGGGCATATAGCCTTGAAAAATATCGTGAAAGCGCCACGTTTAAACTGGCAGGGCAGCACTGGCTGCAGGACAAGTATCAGCGCATATATAATATTCCCAAAGACAATCCTGCCGGCGCCAATAATTATGGACTGACAGCAGAGGCCAGCTTCCGGTTAACCAGGGCAGCTACACAACAATTACTCACCACTGCCAATCGCTCCTTTAATACGCAGGTGAATGATCTACTCCTGGCATCCCTGAGTATTGCCATGGCGGACTGTTTCGGACTGCCCGCCGTGAAGATTGAAATGGAAAGTCATGGGCGCAATCATCCGGTAGGGGAAATTGATATTAACCGCACCATTGGCTGGTTTACCGCTATTTATCCCTTACTGCTATCGCAGCCGGATGAAAACGGAACGTTGGCAAACCATATCAAAGCCGTCAAAGAAAATATCCGGGCAGTTCCTAACGAAGGATTTGACTACCTGTTTTACCAGCAAGCGGCAGGTATTGCTCCGGCGCAGATCAGTTTTAACTACCTGGGGCAGTTTGACGAAGACCTGCAGGAAAAGAGCTTCCGTATCATAAAAGGACAAAGCGGTGATGAAATTGATAGTCGTGCGCAACGTGAATATGAACTGGTGTTTTCAGGTATCATACTGGACGGCAGGTTAGAGATGAGACTGATGTACAGCAGTGAGCAGTTCCTGGCAGCAACGCCTGAAAAATTGATGAAGCGCTATGAAGAAAGACTGGCCGACGTTATCAGTTATTGTGCGGATTATGCAGGAAATGAACTGACACCGTCAGATCTGAGTTATAAAGGACTGAGTATTACACAGCTCGACCGTATTCAGCAGGAGATGGAGGTAGAAGATATCTACCGCTTGTCGCCCATGCAGGAAGGGATGTTGTTCCATGTGGCTTATGATGCGGCATCTGGTCAGTATTTTGAACAGATCACCGCGCGTGTTACAGGCAACATTGAATTGAATGCTGTAAAAGCTGCCATGTATGAATTGATGTTGAGGCATGAAATATTGCGCACTACCTTTTTATATGAAGGACTTGAACGTCCGCTGCAATGTGTGTTAAAATCCCGTGAGCTGCCGGTAATATTCAAAGATGTACGGCAGGAGGATACCGCTGTAGCAGCATATTGTGAAGCAGATCGTCTGAAAGGTTTTGATCTGGCCGCGGGTCCGTTGATGCGACTGGCCATTCTGCAGACAGGTGATTTCGAATATCAGTTTATCTGGAGCTATCACCATATCCTGATGGACGGCTGGTGTATGGGCGTAATCGTTAACGAATTCAAAGCCATTTATGCGGGAAAAGTGCAGGAGCTGCCACTGCTGCAACCCTATTCCAGGTATATCAGCTGGATGGAAGCACAGGATAAGGCCCCTGCTGCAACATACTGGAAAGATTACCTGGCAGGATATGAACAGCTGGCGACTTTACCGCATACCGGTAATAAGTTAAAAGGATATGCACTTGCTAAAGAGCAATGTGTGCTGGACAAAGAACAAACCGCGCAACTAACGCTGGTGGCCGGTCAGCATGGTGTTACGGTCAATACAGTCATGCAGGCTGCATGGGCGATGGTGTTAAGCAAATACAATCATACTGCCGATGTCGTATTCGGATCAGTTGTATCCGGCCGCCCTGCGGAAATTGAAGGCATTGAAACGATGATAGGGTTGTTTATTAATACCCTACCTGTCAGAATTGCCTATGAGCAGCATACCACCGTAGCGCAACTCCTGCAACAGGTACAGCAGGCGGCGCTGGATAGTGAACCGCATCAATATCATGCACTTTCTGATATTCAGGCGCTGAGTATACCCGGCAATCACCTGTTTGATCACCTGATGATTTTTGAAAACTTCCCGCTGAGTGAACAGATTACCACCAATGAAAATACTTATCTGCAATTTGAAGATATCAGGGGCAGGGTAGAAACCAACTATGATCTGAATGTGAAGATTGTGCCTTTTGAAGAAATGGAGATCATTTTTGAATTCAATGCGCAGGTGTATGCGCCTGCATTTATTGCCGGCGTGCTGCAACAATTCAGGAATGTGCTGCACAGCATCACGGAGCATCCCGATGTTTTGGTACAGCAGGTGTCTGTTTATAGCAAAACCACCTTACAAACATTAACAGATACCTACACAGCAGATCTTACGCAGGAGAATATAGTACCGGTGCAGCAACTCCTTAGCCGTAGCATTCATCGTCATGCAGATAAAACCGCTATTGAGTATGCAGGTCAAACATTTTCTTACAAACAATTTGGACAGGATGTAGATAAATGCGTGAACGCCTTATTGCAACAGGGCGCCAACACCGGTTCCAGGATTGGTGTGCTCTGTGACAACCGTTATTGGTGCATCGTATCTATGGTGGCCGTAATGAAAGCAAGGATGGTATTTGTAGCACTGGATACTGCCATACCGGCAAACAGGCTGTTGTCTATTCTTGACCAAACCTCCTGCCGTATTGTACTGCAATCAACCGGTACATCACCGGCTCCTGCAGAGAATATCACATGGGTGCAGGTGGATGAGCTGCCAACGGCGGAGCATATGATCACTTTTAAGTATGATGTGGAAGATGATATCTATGTATATTTTACTTCCGGTTCTACCGGTGTACCAAAAGGTGTTGTCGGAAAAAATAAAGGGTTGTCACATTTCCTTGCATGGGAACTGGCAGCGTTTGAGCTTACCGCCCAACATCGCTTCGGACAATTTACAAACCCCGGCTTCGATGTGTTCCTGCGCGATACACTTGTACCTCTATGCAGTGGCGCCACGATCTGTATTCCCGACAAGGAACTATTATATACTGCAGAAGAACTCACGTCATGGTTGAGCAGAAACCGCATTTCATTCATGCACTGTGTCCCCAGTCTCTTCCGCATTTTCAATACGCCTGCACTGACCAGGGATACTTTCCCTGCCTTGCAATATATTTTACTGGCAGGGGAGAAGATAATGCCTGTTGAATTGAAAAACTGGTATGACAAACTGGGTGATTCGGTACAATTGGTTAATATTTACGGCCCAACCGAAACCACGCTGGCCAAGAGTTTTTATCGTATCCAGCCAGCTGACCAGGAACGTACTTTTATTCCACTACAACCCATACCCGGTACACAGTTTATTATACTGGACCAACAATTACAGCTTTCTCCGGCCGGTGCTGTGGGTGAGATCTTTATCAGAACGCCGTACAGGTCTAGTGGTTATCTGGGCATGGCAGCAGAAAATCAAAAGGCTTTTATTCCGAATCCATTAGGTACTGATGTAACAGACCTGTTATACCGTACCGGCGATATGGGGCGTATTCATGACAATGGAACATTGGAAATTCTGAACAGAAAAGATCATCAGGTAAAGATTCGCGGTGTGCGGGTGGAGCTGGATGATATCAGGCATAACCTGCTGGACTATATCGGTATTAAAGAAGCGGTAGTGATACTGAAGGAAGATGAAGAACATAATCAGTTCCTGGCAGCGTATTTCACCGCAGATACAGAGAAGGATCTCAGGGATATCAAATCCTATCTTGCCACACAACTGCCACCTTATATGCAGCCGGCACATCTGCTGCAACTGACAGCTTTCCCTTTAACTTCAAATGGTAAGCTGGATCGCACTGCGCTGCCTGATCCGGAGAATACGTCACCTACGCTGCAACCTGTCACCGATACAGAAAGAAAGCTGCTGGAAATATGGGCAGATATCCTTCATATTGCACCTGAAAGTATCAGGGAACATCAGCGTTTCATGGAGCTGGGCGGCCATTCCATCAAGGCATTTTACCTGCTAATGCGTATTAAAAATGAATTCGCTGTTTCGCTGCAGTTGAAGGAATTGTTTGTCTATAATGAACTCCGGCCAATGGCTGCCTTCATTGCTGCCCGTGATAAAACCAGCATTACACCTATTCCAAAAGCACCTGTCCGGGCGCAATATGCATTGTCACGCGCACAGGAGCGTATCTTCTATCAACACCTGTTGCACGAAGAAAATGCAGCCTACAATATTTCCGTTCCCGTGCAGATTCATGGCCCTGTAAATCTGCCTCGTATCCGCGATACGTTCAACCAGTTAATTGACCGGCATGGCAGTTTGAGAACAGGTTTCAGATATGATGAAGAAGGCATTGTGCAGGTGATATATGACCATGTTTCGCTGGAACTGGAAATGATAGATGCCACCAGCCCGCAGGATGCTTTCACTGCTTTCATTCAGCCGAAAGACCTTTTCGGAGAGTCGCTGATTAAAGTGGGTATTTATCAGGGTGCAGCCGGTGATAATTATATGTTTATCGATCTGCATCACATCATTGCCGATGGCTTCTCGCTGAATATACTGGTGCAGGACTTTATTGCAATATACCATCAGCTATCACCGGACCCGGTGCAGGCTACCTATGTGGACTATGTACACTGGCTGCAGGCGCCACATGCGCAGCTGGCAGAACAAAGCAGGTACTGGCTCAATAAATTATCAGGTCAGTTACCGGTATTAAATATGCCAGTGTCAGGAAATACTGCCGGCGGGCAGGGGTCCGGCAAACAGACTTTGCCTGTTGACGCGGTGCTGACAAGGCAGCTCAGAGACCTGGCTGCAGAACAGGATGTGAGTGACTATATGCTGCTGCTGTCCATTTTCTACATCCTGATGTCAAGGGTAGCTGGTTCATCAGACATCATTATCGGAACAGATGTACTGGGAAGAACACATCCTGACCTGATGAAAGTGGTCGGCACATTTGTAAATATGTTGCCACTCCGGATGACGGTCAACGAAGAGGATGCCTTTACATCCATGCTGCAGACCGTCAAAACGGTGGTGCTGGAAGCGTTTGATCATCAGGATTTACAGTATGATCAGATGCTGGCACAATTGAGCGATGAGCAGGATAAGCAGGCAGTGGTACGCGTACATTTCACTTTTGCCAACCTGGTAGATCAGTATCCTGATGAGCAGGGTTTTGAAATAGTAGCCTTAAAGACCAGAAAACAAGAACGCGTAGAATTCGAACTGATGCTGGAAGTAAGACAGAAAGATGATCAGCTGACCATCGACTTTGTTTATGATCAGTCGAAGTACGACGATGAGACCATCTCACTCCTCAAAGATTATTATAAAAATATCATGTTCTCCGTCCTGGAGAATCATACACAAACCATCAGAAGTATCAAATAAAAAAAATATCAGTATGCAAAACAAAGAATTACTTTCTGTGGCTGGAAGTATAGCGGCTGCAGATATTGCGGAGGTTAGTATTCAGTTGCCGGCAGAACCGGGTGAATCGCCGGTGGTAATCACGTCTATCCGTTGTGATGACAGCCTTGCCTGGTTTGAAAAAAATTCGGAGGCTGTAAATGAGCTGCTGTTAAAATACGGCGCTGTTCTCCTCCGTGGATTTAACATTGGCAGCGCACCGGGATTTGATGTCCATTTCAGGGCACTCGCCGGCGAACCATTGGATTATAAAAACAGAACCTCCCCGAGAAATGAGGTAACCAGCAAAATATATACCTCTACTACCCATCCCAGTGATCAGGTGATACATATGCACACCGAGAATTCTTACTCGACTATATACAATCGTATTATCGCCTTCTTCTGCCTGATACCACCCGCAGTGGGCGGTGAAACACCCATTGCAGATGAACGGAAACTGTTGAGATTTTTAAGTGAGGAAACCAGGGAAAAGTTCAGGCAGAAAGGAGTGAAATACCTGCGCAATACCTTACCCGGCGTTGGACTGGACTGGCGTACCGTGTACCAGACAAATGATGTGGAGGTGGTGAATAAGCGATTGACGGAAGATGGCATCAGTTTCAAATGGGTGGATAAAGATCATCTGCGCCTGGAAACCATACTGCCGGCCTTTCAGCTGCATCCCATCCTGAAAGAAGAAATGTGGTTTAACCATATGTACTTTGGTCATAAATCATTGTTTGATCCGGTTGTACTGGAATATTTTGGAGAGGAGAACCTACCGTTTGTTACCTGTTTTGGCGATGGTACGCCGATTGATGACGCTACCATACAGGAATTCAAGGATTTCTATGCACAGCATTCCATCGTGTTTAAATGGGAAAAAGACGATTTTCTGTTGTTGGATAACATGATGTTTTCCCATGGCAGAAATCCTTTTGAAGGAGAACGAAAGATATTAACAGCCATGTCGCAGCCACATCAATTTGTTCGCTAGGCGCCCTGCCGGAACATACCTGCCCCACGACTTACCCTAAATTTAAGACCCTTTAGAAATGACACTACAATCAGAATTGTTACATAAACTCAGCGTTTATCAGCACCTTGTTGCTATTGAAGAAGCCGGAAACCGGACAAGCTATCATCAATTGTTGTCACGTTCGGAAAAAATAGCCGCGTGCCTGTTAGAGAAGAAACTGTCCCCCGGCGCGGTCGTTGGCATTGCGCTGGACAACATTACAGACACCATTACTGCGGTAATTGGTGTGTTGCTGGCGCGCTGCACGTTCGTGCTTATTGACAACAGGTTGCCCGAAAGCCGTTTGACCGGAATGATAGGCGACCTGGAACCAGCCGGTATCATAGCCGACAGGCAAATCGACAATGGACCGCTGGCAGCAGTGCCCCGGTTCCTGTTGGCCGACCTGGAGCTGGCAGACAATACCTTGCTGGCATACCCGGACTTCAGCGAAAATGATAGCGCCTATATTTATTTTACATCTGGTTCTACCGGAAAACCAAAAGGGATCATCGGCAGGAATGATAGCCTGATCCAGTTTTTGAACTGGGAAATCAGCGCATTTGATATGGGGCCGGGTATGCGGTTCAGCCAGTTGATCAGCCCTTATTTTGACGCCTTTATGCGGGATGTTTTCGTACCATTATTATCTGGTGGTACCGTATGTATTCCCCCGAAAGAAGAAGATTTCTTTACGTTCGGCAAGTTGAGTGCCTGGCTGGAAACTAACCAGGTCAATGTGGTCCATTGCGTACCCAGTGTGTTCAGAATACTGAATAATGCACTGCTGACTGCTCCGCAATTGCCGGAACTCAAATATGTGCTGATGTCAGGCGAGAAAATTATTCCTTCCGATTTGAAGGGATGGTACGCCACCTTTGGCAACAGGATACAGCTGGTAAATTTGTATGGTCCTACAGAGACAACGATGATTCGCTGCATGTACAGGATCCAGCCGGAGGATGCTGAAAAAACAAGAATGCCCATCGGGGATCCGATTGATGATACGATTATCCTGATCGCCGATAGCCATATGCAGCCGTGTAAACCACTGATAGCGGGCGACCTGTATATCATAACGCCATATGCTACCAAAGGTTATCTGAAAGATGAAGCATTAACTGCACAAAAGTTTATTACACTGGATGGGAAGATGGCCTTTAAAACAGGAGATAAGGCACGTCGTTTATTTGACGGTACTATTGAACTGCTGGGGAGAGAAGACAGACAGATCAAACTTAGCGGTATCAGGATAGAACTGGAAGAGATAGAACTGGTACTGGCAGCATCACCTGTTATCAGAAATGCGGTGGTGGTTCCGGATGCAAAAGAAGAAACATTATCTGCCTATGTTATTTTGCAGGATGCCGGTACGGATTGGGAGGCGAACACAGATGCTGCCGTAAGAGCGCAACTGCCAGCCTATATGGTACCTGCCAGATATATCGATGTAGCAGAATTCCCCCTGCTGGCCAATGGCAAAATCGACTACAAAGCCCTCGTTGAATACAGAAAAGAAAAGCTAGTCGTACCCGCATCGAATGATATGGAAGTGAAAATCCTGGATATCTGGAAGTCCATTCTGGGCGAGAAAGAAATATCAGTAGATGAAAGCTTTCAAAAAGCCGGCGGTAATTCACTGGGCATCATGCGCCTGATCGCAAAGATATTTTCAACGTTCAATGTCCGCGTTATGCTGAGCGAATTGTTCAGCAATATTACTATACAACAACAGGCAGTATTAGTAACGCAAAAAATTATTGCCCTGCATTTATCAGCCCTCACCAATGGGCCAGCCGCACCTGTACAGGATCAGGGGCCTATCAGAAAGGCAGGAAAGAAGGCACTGTATAAAACCTCCTCCATTCAGAAAGGCCTGTTCTTTCAGCATCAGCTGAACCAGACATCTGCCAGTTATAATTTCCCTTCTGTGATGGTATTGCCCGATCAAGTAGACAAGAACAAGATCAGGTTAACCCTGCACAAACTGATAGACCGTCATGCTGGTTTAAGGACCTCGTTTGAACTCATAGATGGTGAGTTATTCCAGCGGGTGGCAGATAAAGTGGATTTTGACCTCCAGGAAGTGGAGATAGCCGAAGCACAGGTAGAAAGTACCATCGTTGGTTTTATACAGCCATTTGACCTGGCAAAGGCGCCCTTATTAAGAGTACTGTTGATAGCAGTCAGCAATGGCCGTAACCTGGTGGTGGTAGATATGCCGCATATCATCAGTGACCAGATTACCCGTGACATTATGGTGCGCGATTTCAAATTACTGTTTGAGGATAAAGCATTACCTGAACTGCCCCTGAGCTATGTCGATTTTGCTGAATGGCAGCAAAGTGAAGAGAATAACACAGCTGTAGAAAGTGACCGCAATTTCTGGCTGGAGCAATTTGCCGGCGAAATTCCGGTGCTTGAAATGCCACTGGATTATCCAAGACCGGCGGTATTCAATTTTGAGGGTAACACCATTACGTTCGATATAGATCAGGAACTGAACACAAAGCTGGACCAGCTCGCAGAAAAGGAAGGTACCACCAAATACATCCTGTATCTCGCAGTGTACAACCTGCTGCTGCATAAGTTGACCAACCAGGAAGATATCGTCATTGGTACTTCCAGTGCCGGCAGAAAATACCCGGTGTTAGACCAGGTAGCAGGTGTGTTCATCAATATACTGGGATTGCGAAACCAGGTGAAAGGCGACCTTAAGTTCAGGGACTTTTTACAGGAAGTAAAGCGTAATACACATCTGGCACTGGACCACCAGGATTATCCTTTCAATGATCTGATCAATGCACTGAACCTGGAACGCGACCAGAGCCGCAATGCACTGTTCGATGTGATGTTGGAGTATCACGCCGACTCATTTGAAGAAGAGCAATCTGCACTGGATGTAATGCCCTATAAAGGAAAACATATGAAGGATACAAAATTTGATTTGTCTCTTCATATTCACGAAGGAAAAAGGGAAAGATATTTCTCATTTACCTATTGTACCGCATTATTTAGTGAGGCCACTGTAAAACGCTTTATTGAATATTTCAGCCTGTTGATCGCAAGTGTGGTGAATGATCCGAACCAGCCGCTTTCCCGCGTCCGTATGATACCGGATGCAGAAGTGAAGCTGCTGACAAAAACATTTAATAATACGGAAGTTGCCTATGAAAGAGACCAGACGATCGTCAGTCTGTTCGAAGCACAGGTACTGAAATCAGCGCAATATCCTGCACTTTGTTTCAAGGGACAAACACTTACTTATCACGAATTAAACTGTCGGGTGAATCAGCTTGCTGCATATCTGACAGCGCAGGGAGCTACTACCGGCAGTGTGGTGGGATTGATGCTGGAACGATCGCATGAAATGGTAATCGGGATACTGGCCATACTCAAAACCGGCGCAGCCTACCTGCCGCTGGACCCCTGGCTGCCTGAAAAGCGTATTGGGGTGATGATGGAACAGAGTCATATGATGCTGCTGTTGTCTGAAGGAGAGTATGTAGCCCGTTATGCAGCTTATGTCCCGGCAAAGGATATCCGCGATGAGGCGCTTTATCAGGGCAGTGATGCCAACCCTGGCTGCATGATGTGGTCTAAAGACCTGGCCTATACCATATTTACATCTGGTTCTACTGGTGTGCCCAAAGGTGTGATGATGAGCCACAGGGGTGTGGTGAACCTGGTAAAAGGACTGCAGGAAAGAGTCTACAACAGGTTTGCAGATGAACGTCTGCGCGTTGGTTTGCTGGCATCCTATTCATTCGATGCTTCCGTGCAGCAGATTTTCCCGGCATTATTAGGCGGGCACTGTTTGTATATCTGCGGCGAGGAAGATCGTAAAGATGGTGCAAAAATGCTGGCGTTTTACAATGAACAACAGATAGATATTTCTGATGGTACCCCTACACATTTACGTTTACTGGCAGATGCGCTGGAATCCGCGCAGCTTACAGGTTTGCGCAGTTGGATTTTGGCAGGTGAACTGTTACCAAAGTCATTGGTGAAAGCCTTTTATGCGAAAGTAAACCATGTAAGATTATATAACTTTTATGGGCCTACTGAAACATGTGTGGATTCAACAGGCTATGAAATCAGTGTGGACTGTCTTGATGATTACCCGACCATTCCGATTGGTCGCCCGCTGGCCAATGAGCGGGTTTATATAACAGATGACTATGGCAACTTAACACCGCTGGGTGTAACAGGAGAGTTGTGCATAGCAGGTGATGGACTGGCACAGCGCTATACGGGAGACTGGGCGCTGACGATAGAAAAGTTTGCCAGCGACTGGGTGGGTGGAGAAACCCGTGTTTATCGCACTGGTGATTTATGCCGCTGGCTGCCGGATGGAAATATTGCCTATCATGGTCGCAAGGATGCACAGATCAAGCTGCGTGGTTACCGGGTAGAGCTGAGTGAGATTGCTCACCGGCTACAGACTTACAAGGGGGTACGAAGTGGCGTTGTGCAGTTGCGGGAGGTGCATGGAG
>NZ_DATCVJ010000168.1:0-10940 GCF_036566945.1 Chitinophaga sp.
TATGAATACTTTCCGTTTGCTCCAGCATGAAAGTGAACTTGCGGGACAGCGGCGAATTCGATTCATCCCAGATGGCTACGGGCATATCGCGGGCAAACTGGTTGCTGTAGATATAGCCATATAAAAAGCATACCAGCGCCGGCAATACCAGCAATACGAGGTAATGCTCCGGAAGGCGAAGTATGCGCTTCCATTCCCTGATGGTGATATGAATAATAGAACGCAACATCATGGCAGGATCATGGAGGCCGTCATTCCCGGGCGCAGTCCCCTGATGTCGGTTTGATGGATAGGTTTCAGATCTACCGTGAAAGTGCGCAGTTCAAATTTGCCCTGCTCTTTTACCGGTACCCAGTTAGCGAAGGTGAGTGATGGTGACACCTTGAACACTTCCGCCTCGAAGCTTTCCGGATCACAGCCGGGCACGCGTACTTTGAATTTGCTGCCCAGCGGAAAGTCTTTCATATCATCCTGGCGGATGTTATAAGTAATATGATAGGTAGCGGGTTTCTGTATAGTCATGAGCGGATAACCGATAGATACAATTTCTCCTTCTTCTATTACCATAGAAGTAATGATGCCATCGGAAGGCGCATGGATATAGGTATTGTCGGATAATGCTTTGGTGAGTTCATAGCCCTGTTCTGCCTGACGCACAATGGCGGCGGCAGTAGTAATGAGTTCGGGGCGGCTGCCTTGTTGCAGCATATCCATATTCAGTTTGGCCGTTTCCATTTCTTTTTTGGCGGCCTGTAGTTTAAAATAAACCAGGTCTTTTTCCTGTCCGGAAATCACATCATCATTAAAGAGGTTCTGCATGCGCTGATAGGTTTTCTGCATCAGCTCATATTGTTGCTGGGTGATATTATATAAGTTGTCGGCGGCTTTGATGGCTTCGGGCCGGGCGCCTTTCTGCAGCAGGGTGAGTTGCCCTTTGGCGGCATCTATGGCTGCTTCTGCCTGATTTCGGATGGCGTTTATTTCGGTAGATCTGAGTACGCCCAGCAGCTGCCCCTTCCGGATGGTGTCTCCTTGTTTTACCAACAGGCTATCCAGGCGACCGGGAAATTCTGCTGCTACATCTACATAATCCGCGTCTACCATCCCTATTGCAGACTTATCTGCTGCAGCGGGCTTCTTTACAAAGAAGACCAGTGCAATAATGAGTATGGCAACGGGGATCAGCAGGGCCCAATAATTTTTTATTACAGCTCTCATGAATTATATCTGTTTATCTGTCAACGTAAGTAGCAAATTGTTCCGGTGTACCCACTACATTCCAGTATTCTGCCAGGGCGAGGTAATAGCCCATTACAGCGGTATAATAGATCTTCTGCATTTCTTCTTCCTGCAGGAGTGCATCATTTACATCTTTTACAGAAGATAGCTGGTTCTGCATCCTGTCTGTTACCAGTACTGTGGTGATATGCGCCTGTTGCCGGGCGCTGTCGAGCGAAGCCACATCATTTTGCAGCGCCTTCATTTGGTTCATGGAAATACGCAGTCGTAGTTCCAGTGTGGTTTTGGTATGAGCGGCGGCCAGCTGCGCTTCTTCTACCAGCATTTTAGATGCTTTGGTGCGTTTGAATTTCTGGAATCCGTCGAAGAGGTTCCATTGCATTTCCACGCCAATGAGCCATGGGGGGATGGTAACGGGCAAATCTTTCTGATAAAGATTTAAGCTGCCGATTGCAAATATATTTGGTAATGCCAGGGAGCGGGAAGCTTTCACCGCTACATTGGCCAGGTCTGTTTTATTTTCTACCAACCGGTAGGTGGGGTTGTTGCGCAGCTGTTCCATCTGACCGGTTTCGGCAACGGGTTTCAATTCATACTGCAGCGTATCATCAATGAAGATGGGTGTTTCCAGTGGCTGGCCGAGCAGGTTATTGAGTTCCAGCAGGGCATTTTGTTTTTCCAGTCCGAGGTTGCTGTAACGGTTGGTTGCCTGTACATAGGCCACCCGGGCCCAGTTGAGCAAATACGGCGGCAGGATCTGGTTATCTTTTAAAGAAGTGGCGTAGTCCCGGTTTTTCTTAAACGACTCCACAATCACTTCTTCATGTGCCATAATGGTATTCAGATAAAGGATGCGGAGGTACTGCGCGCTGATGGCGAAGTACAATCCTTTTTCCACTACCTGCTGATTAAATTGTCCGGCTGCCACCTGTGTACGTGCCAGCTGTTGGGCGGCGGCAATTTTTCCGCCCAGGTATATCGGCTGCCTCAGTGCCAGGGCAGCTGTAAAATAAGACTGTTTGGCGAGTGCCGGGTTGTAATCCGGATACACTGTATTGAGGATTCCTTTGGTAGCGTTGTAGATCACATCCTGCACGTTTTGGGGAAGGGGTTGTCCCGTGATCTGTTGATAAACGGTATTGGCAGTATTTACACTTTGCGCAGAAGAACCGTTTACCACGCCGTCTTTCACCTGTTGCAGATTTATTTCCAGTGGTTTGCCCAGGTAGTTATATCCGGCGAGGAGATCCACTTTCGGGTAGTAGGACCTGTTTTCCGCCTGCAGGTTATATTCCCTGGCCTGCTGGGAGCGTTGGGCCTGCTGTATCAGCGTATTTCCCTGCTTTGCGAGTTGATAACATTGCTTTAAAGTCAGCTGTTGTCCGTTTTGCTGCGCCTGTGCATACAGTACGCTGAATAGCGGCATTAGAAGCAGGTAATATCTCATACGGTTTTCTTTTCATCAGGAAGGTCTCGAAATGACCTTAACACCTCAAAACAATATTTCATGAATAATGTTTGAAGTATTTGAAAAAAATGATACATAATTTGATAATAAAGTACTTACCTTAAAATCCTTATCTTTAGTAACTGCTGTAAATAGTACATCAATTACAGTATTTGATCCATTTTAACCCTTACATTAGCGCCCGATATTTGTGAAACAATTACAATGAACAATAAGCGTAGTTGCATGTTAAAATATACCCCTGCAGCGGCTTTCGGGGCAACAATACATTTCATTGATTCACTATAAAACAACATTTACTTATGGCAAAGCAACAATGGGCTATCGACGCTGACCACAGTGAGCTGGGATTCAAAATCCGTCACCTGATGATCACCAATATCAATGGTAAGTTCCACAACTTTACCGTGGAAGCAGAAACAGAAGAAGAAGATTTCATGACGGCAAAGGTGAAAGCAACGATAGATGTAGATAGTATTTCTACGGGTAGTGTAGACAGGGACAATCACCTTCGTTCTCCGGATTTCTTTGATGTAAATAAATACCGGAATATCACTTTCGAAGCCACTAAGTATGAAAACGTGGACAATGATGGCTCTTATGAATTATACGGCGATCTGACGATCCGCGATGTAACGAAGAACGTTAAACTCGCGGTAGAATTCGGCGGTGTGGTAAAAGATCCGTGGGGCAATACCAAAGCGGGTTTTACTATCAATGGTAAAATTAACCGTAAGGATTTTGGTCTTAGCTGGAATGCTGCCACAGAAACAGGTGGTGTGTTGGTAGGTGATGATGTGAAGATATACTGCGAAGTGCAGTTGATTAAGAAATAGCTTTTAGCTTTTAGCTGTTAGCTTTTAGTAAATGCAGCGGAGACAATGTTATGTTAATCTCCGCTGCATTTACTAAAAGCTAACAGCTAAAAGCTAAAAGCTAACAGCTAAAAGCTCTAAAAAAAACATCTATGAACGAAATAACAGGACTCCATCATATTACCGCTATCTCCGGCAATGCTAAAAAGAATTATGATTTTTATACCCGGGTAATGGGTTTACGTTTTGTTAAGAAGACCGTGAATTTTGACGACCCGCATACTTATCATTTTTATTATGGAGATGAAACCGGTACGCCTGGCACTATCCTGACTTTTTTCCCCTGGCAGGATATTATGACAGGACGCAGGGGTACGCATATGGCCACGGAAATTGGTTATTCGATACCCGAAGGCAGTATTGATTTCTGGCTGAAAAGATTCGAGCAAGAGAATGTCATCTACAATAAACCTTCTTCCAAATTCGGTGAAATATACCTGACCTTTATAGATCCTGATGGATTGAAAGTGGAATTAACGGTGCCCGAAAAACCGGACAACAGACAACCCTGGGTAACCAGTGAAGTAGGTGAAGAAAACGCTACGCGCGGCTTTCACCATGTAACGCTCACCCTGGAAGATGTGCAGCCCACGGCAGATTTGCTGGTATCTGTGTTTGGCTATAAACTAGAAAAAAATCACACCAACCGTTATCGCTTTGCCAGTCCTGCTGGTGAAACGGCCAACTACATAGACCTGGTAGAAGCCAAAGGCGAGCCCCGTGGTCATGTGGCGGGAGGAAGTGTACATCATATTGCCTTCCGGATGAAAGATGATGCCATGCAAATGCATTACCGGGAACTACTCGAGGCACGTGGTTTAGATGCCACACCGCAGCTGGATCGCAAATATTTCCGTTCTGTTTATTTCAGAGAGCCGGGTGGTGTTTTATTTGAGCTGGCAACAGATGTACCGGGATTTACGGTAGATGAACCCGCAGCAGAACTGGGGACTCACCTGATGTTGCCGCCTCAGTATGAAGCGCAGCGGGAAGAGATTGTGAAAAAACTCATTAAACTGGATTAGCATGGATTTCAGGCCGATGCAATATATTTATGAACCAGTTGGTAACGAGGCCGCCTATACGCTATTACTATTACATGGTACCGGCGGAGATGAGCGTGATTTATTACCACTGGCTGGATCGCTGGGAAAAGGATTCAATATCGTGAGTTTGAGAGGCAATGTAGAGGAACAGGGTATGCCCCGTTTCTTTCGTCGTTTAGGCATGGGCGTATTTGATGAAGAAGATGTACATTTCAGGACGCATGAAATGGTACATTTTCTTCAGGAGCTGGCGGCAACAGAAGGTTTTGACATCAACAAAATGATTGCTGTGGGCTATTCCAATGGCGCCAACATTGCGGGTGCCGCTCTTATTTTATATCCCGAGTGGCTGGCCGGTGCGGTATTGTTTCGCCCTATGCAGCCGCTCAGTGGACTGGAAGATTCGTTTGAAACACAGCGGCAGCAACCGGTATTTATGAGTTCCGGCACGGAAGACGTGACGATAGATCCTGCCGCCACTGCAGCATATGCCAGCTTGTTGAGTGCCAATGGATTTAAAGTAAGTACCTATCATATCAATACGGGGCATAACCTGGTACAGCAGGATATTAGTTTAGCCGCCGAATGGATCGCCACTAATTTTCAGTAAAAAAAACACATGGACCAGGAAGTTAAAGTAAGTTTATCAGGACATCCCTACCAGGTATCAATAGAAGCCAGGGATCATCGCTGGCTGGCAGACGAGCCCGCAGAAGCAGGTGGCGGCGATACCGGCCCGCAACCAGGAGAATTATTACTGAGCAGTTTGGCCGCCTGCACAGCCGTGACCGTAAAAATGTATGCTAACAGAAAAAAGTGGCCACTGGATAATGTAGAAGTGGAGCTACGCTTTAATAGTGCCGGTAAGCCCGATCCGCTCACAACCGTGATAGATATGGAAGTTCATTTTACAGGTAACCTGAGTGAGGAACAGCTGGCCAGATTATTACAGATAGCCCACTCCTGCCCTGTTCACAAGATATTGAGCAATCCCATTATAGTGAATACAAAAGCTGTTTAACGATGAAAGATATTACCAAACACTACACCAACGGAACTGTTACCATTGTATGGAAGCCGAATGTCTGCATCCATTCAGAGGTATGCTTTCATGGTCTTCCGGCGGTATTTAACCCTAACCAGAAACCCTGGATCATTGCAACAGCTGCTACTACGGAAGCAATTGTAGCGCAGGTAAAACAGTGTCCCTCTGGTGCGCTCACCTATTTCATGAATGCCGAAGTAGCCGCACAGGGCGGTGTAGAGCCACAAATTTCTGCTGAAAGCATTGTAGAGCCCACACCTAACGGACCATTACTGGTATATGGTAATATTATTGTGAGAGATGCCAGCGGCAAAGAAACCCATAAAAACAAAGTCACTGCTTTTTGTCGTTGCGGAGGATCTTCCAATAAGCCCTATTGCGATGGCACACATACTAAAATTAATTTCTCCGACAAATCCTAATGCGCCTGATATGGAATTGACTATTCAAAACAATACAACCAAACATCAGTTTGAGACCGTGGTAGACGGACATACGGCACTGATTGCCTATACCCTGTTTCCCGGTGGCATTGCCTATATTCACACAGAAGTACCTCCGGAGCTGGAAGGCAAAGGTATAGCCGGTCAAATGGCCAAGTATGTGCTGGAATATGCGCGGGAAAATCACCTGAAGGTAAAACCTTATTGTCCTTACGTGAATGCCTATATGAAAAGGCATCCGGAGTATAATGACTTATTGTGAAGAATTACGAATTACGAATTACGAATTACGAATTACGAATTACGAATTACGAATTTGCGGGGAGACAGTAAACGCGTATATCTCCCCACAAATCCGTAATTCGTAATTCGTAATTCGTAATTTCATTAAAACGCTCTCTATGCAACTATTAAAATTTATCCAGCAGCCCTGGCATTGGTCGGTGTCGGGAGTGTTAATAGGGCTTACGGTGCCGATACTGCTGATACTGGGCAATAAAGCCTTTGGTATTTCCTCCTCATTGCGGCATATTTGCGCGGCCTGTTTCCCGGCTGATATTTCATTTTTCAAATACGACTGGAAAAAGGAATCCTGGAATCTCTTTTTCGTAGCGGGTATTATGCTGGGTGGTTTCCTGGCGGGTCATTACCTGCAGGATGGTAATGATATACAGGTAGCCGCGGCCACGCAGGAGCGGCTAGCCGCTTATGGGGTACATGATTACAGTGCGCTGTTGCCCCCCGAAATATTCAGCTGGTCCAACCTGTTTACCTGGAAGGGACTGATTTTCTTTGTATTTGGGGGCTTCCTCGTTGGCTTCGGTACCCGTTATGCCGGTGGTTGTACTTCCGGGCATTCTATTATGGGTCTGTCTAATCTGCAATGGCCTTCGCTGATAGCTACGTGTTGCTTTATGGCCGGTGGATTTTTCAGCGCGAATGTATTGATCCCTTTTATTTTTAAATGCTTTCAATAGATGAAGAATATAAAATTTCTGATAGCGGGTATTTTCTTTGGTGTAGTGCTGGTAAAGGCACAGGTGATCAGCTGGTTCCGGATTCAGGAAATGTTTCAGCTCACGTCTTTTCATATGTATGGTGTGATTGGTACAGCGGTGGTTACTGGTCTTATTTCGTTGCAACTGATCAAACGATTTAATATTAAAACGCTTTCTGGTGATCCCATCTCAGTAGCGCCTAAAACATTTAACAAAGGACAGATCTTCGGCGGCCTGATATTCGGGCTGGGATGGGCCATCACAGGGGCTTGTCCGGGGCCACTCTTTGCGCAGATCGGTACTGGGTTTACCGTAGTAGCCGTAACGCTATTAAGCGCTATTGCAGGCACCTGGGTGTATGGCGTCTTGAAGCCGCGATTACCTCATTAAAAAGAAAAGCTTCAAGGTGCTGGCCCTTGAAGCTATGGTTACTATTCTCTGCATTCACTCATTCGCTGAGGCATTATTTCTTCCAACTGTCTTTAATTGCTTTGGCGGAATCCAGGTGTGCCTTTAAGGTAGGCAATGTGTTACGGGCCCATGTTTTCAGGGCATCGTCTGTTACATTATCGGATGCTTTTTCAAATTCGTCGACTACTTTTTCATGGCCTTCTGTCATCATATCAATGTAGTGTTTATCAAAATCCTTCCCACTTTTCTTAGCCATTTCATCGATATGTTTTTTATCATCGGTAGATAATTCTGCGGGCAACGTGATATTTTCTTTTGCTGCCAGTGCTTTCAGTTCATCTCCTGCTTTGCTGTGATCGTTGACCATCATGGTACCAAAAGCTTTCACTCTTTCGTTCTGTGCTTTCTCCTGTGCCAGCTTTCCCATCGCCACTTCTTTCATGCCGGCGTTGGCTGCGTCCACAGCGAACTGAGATGATTTTTCATCTACCGGTTTTACGGTTTCATTAATACTCTGTGCGCTGTCTACCGGTGGCTCCGACTGTGGGTTCTTCGCATTGTTACCACATGACTGCGTCATCCATACGGCTAAAAATGTTGCTGATAAGATCACTAACTTCTTCATCGTTTTATTGTTTTGGGTTTGTAATAGGTGTGTCTGTTTACATGGATAGCTTTGCAAAAACGGTACCCGGAAGAAGATAGCCCGATAAAACACAGTACCGACGAGCATTTCAAAGGATAGTTTCAAAAATAGCAGACACAAAATGATGTAGACTGTTTTCCCCAGAGCGCGAAAAAAAAATGGTTATTCCCTTTCCATCTTATGAAAAGGGAATAACCATTTATGTGTAACAAAAAGAAAATTTATTGTGACTGCGCCAACGAATAAATAACAATGATTGCTAAGATAATACCCAGGATAAGGCCAACAATTTTGATCCAGCTATATGGACGATCGCCGGTTACTTCTCCCGTACAGGCATTTACCACAAAGTGATACAGCTTTCCATTGTAACGGTAGGCACTGATCCAAACAGGTAGCAGCAGATACTTTAAGCCGAGGTTATCGTATGCTACATCGTAGTTATCGATACTTTGTTCATCCCCACCGATATCATCACAGATCTCATCGCGGATGATGGGATCCATTCTTTTCTTGGCGGTGACCAGTGCCTGCTCGGCATTGGTTTGATACAGCTCTGCGCGGAAACCACTCAGATAACGGCCATCATACTTTTTGAGCTGGTCCAGGTGCCAGGGCTCCAGGATCTCTGCCATTTTTAGCGGCAGAGAAGGACTGGCGGATACCAGTACATCGCGGAAGTTGTTGTTCACCCTGCCGGAAGCCGGGTACCATGCCGTGTGCCGTACCTGTCTGGTTCGGGTAACGGTTTTACCATCTTCTTCTGTCGTATAGCTTTCGGTAGTGTAATAATATTCCCCACGCTGCCCGGTATATTCAGTTTCGGTATCTGTATCGTAGCTCCAATGAGGAATGTAGATCCCTTTCAGTTGCTGGGAGGAACCGTCTTTCACCTTCTTTACCATGTCTGAGGGAGCAAACCAGAGTTTACTCATCCAGGTCCGGAAATATTGCAACGCCTCGCTGTCTTTCACCGCAAAAGGCAATACATAATGAGGTTGCAGGATAGCGGTGGTTTGAGCGGTATCAATCACGAGCGGCGAGGCGCAGAATGGGCAGGAATCCGCAGTTACATTAGGTAACATGGTAGTAGAAGCACCACAGCTTACACATTTCACCACTACGGCCTGTTGGGTAACTTCGGTATGACTTTGCTGCTCTGCCAGAAACTGATCATAGCTGACCGGTTGAATGGCAGCAGGCAATGTTTCATCTTCAATCTGATTCACTGTGCCGCAGTATTCACATTTCAGGCTATTGGTACCTGGGGCATAATGCAGGATGGATCCACAGTTCTGGCATTTTAGCGAGTTGACTGTTTCGCTTGTTTTTTCCTCAAAAGACATAGGAATATTTTGGTAGCGGGTAATTGGCGGGGTAGATTGTTTTGTTCTAACGCCATCTACCCCGTCATTATCCGATCATTGATTTTTATGGTAATGGTGGAGGTACGGTGGCTAATACCGGTGCCAGTTCTGGTACGGTAGCTGCGGCAGACCAGGCGGCCATACCGGTTTTCCACACCAGCGTTTGTGCGTTGAGGCTACCGGCAGCGGCAAGCTGACGGAGTTGGTCGGAATCAAAAGGACCACTTTGTTTACCATCTACTGCTACAAAGAAAGGAGCAGCTGTAGGCAATGGTGGAGGTGCACCACCGCCGGCATTTGCTTGTTGTTGATTATTATTTTGGAAGATGTTACCTACCTGTCCCATCATAGCTGCGCCCATACCCGCACCCAGTCCGGCTGCAGCGAGACCGCCGCCGGAAGGATTTTCTGCTGCTTTTTCCATGGCGTTTGCTGCCTGGAACTGAGAGTATGCACCCAGGTTGCCGACAATGCCGATGCTGCTGCGCTTATCAAGTGCGGCTTCTACTTCAGGCGGCAGGGAGATATTTTCAATGAGGAACTTGGTTAATTCCAGTCCCAGTTCATTGAATTCAGTACCTATTTTACCAGTGATAGCAGTGGATACTTCTTCGTAGTTCGCTGCCAGGTCCAGTACCGGGATTTTCGCTTCTGCAATGGCTTCCATACCGCGGGACACCGCGAGGTTGCGTAACTGCTCGTTAATGCCTTCTACGGTAAATTCCGGATTGGTGGCAGCTACTTCTTTCAGAAATCCTCCTGCATCTTTTACGCGGAAAGCATAACTACCAAAAGCACGGATTCTTAATGGCCCAAACTCTGCGTCGCGGAGCATCACCGGGTTTTTAGTTCCCCATTTCTGGTTGGTAAACTGACGCATGCTCACAAAGAACACATCGGCCTTAAAAGGGCTGTTGAAGCCATATTTCCAGCCCTGTATGGTACTTAATATGGGCATATTTTGTGTAGTCAGCGTATACATGCCGGGTTGAAATACGTCGGCAATCTTACCTTCATTCATAAAAACAGCCACCTGTGACTCACGCACGGTAAGCTTGGCGTTCATTTTTATTTCATTCTGGTAGCGGGGAAACTTCCACACAATGGTATCCGTGGACGCGTCGGTCCACTCAATAATGTCAATAAATTCGTTCCTGAGCTTATCAAAAATTCCCATAGTAACAGGTTTTATAGTCGCTCAAATTTAGAGAATTATTCATTCGAAAAGCTATTTCCGAAAAGTTATAATTTCCCCAAAGTTACTTCACCGTTGCTTTCAGCCATTTTTCCAGAAGGCCTGGCCAGGCATCGGCTGCCGGGTTGCCGGAACGTAAGCCATATCCATGGCCTCCCTTGTTGTAAAAATGCAATTCTACGGCAGCTTTGGCATCGCGGAGGGCGC
>NZ_DATCVJ010000169.1:0-1612 GCF_036566945.1 Chitinophaga sp.
GCGCGATTGGTGAGGTTATGTCTTGACGCTGTCGCGGCTTTGCCGCTGCGCTCCAGACGGGCCGGCCAATGATGGCCGACGGCCGACCGGCCTGTGTGGGTGGATTGATCGGTGAGTTGAATATCCTTTTGAAGAAATAAAAGTTTGCATCTTCTACTAAGTAAGATGCCTGTTCTGAATACATTGTGAAGAGAAGATATGTCTGGAAGCGTCCAGGTGTTTTGGGTTTATGCCTGAAACGTCCGAGACCAATCCTTGTGAAACCATGTGATGGCTTAGTCGGCCGGAATTGGTGGAGGGGTTGGAGGTAGGAAGGATCGCTTGTCCGAGGCATTTTTGTTGTTGGAGCTTTTGCTCCTCTGATGGGAATGCTGGATTGATGTTGCCTGACCGCGCATCACCGGATGATATCTCGAGAAGCTGGTCTTAATGATACGACCTCGAAGTGCACCGGCGTGCCTTCAAGGAGGATTGTATCGAACACGTCGATGTCATCATGAGAAGGATGGGTTGTAAAAGGTAACCCTTTCTGCCGCGTCCCTTCGGGACGACGGCTAATGGATGAGCATTGGCAATGAGAACGATCAAGTGAAAGAAGGGCATTTGGTGGATGCCTTGGCATGCACAGGCGATGAAGGACGTGATACGCTGCGATAAGCCGTGGGGAGCTGCGAATAAGCTTTGATCCATGGATCTCCGAATGGGGAAACCCACCTTAAATACTTGGAAAATTTAAGTCGTGCTTAGGTACGGCTTAGGTTTCCAAGTATTGTTTAAAGGTATCTTATTCTGAATACATAGGGGTAAGAAGCGAACGCAGGGAACTGAAACATCTAAGTACCTGCAGGAAAGGACATCAACCGAGACTCCGCAAGTAGTGGCGAGCGAACGCGGACCAGGCCAGTGGCACTGAGGAATAAAGTGGAACGACATGGAAAGGTCGGCCGTAGAGGGTGATAGCCCCTTACACGTAGAACACTCAGTGTCCTTGAGTAAGGCGGGACACGTGAAATCCTGTCTGAACATGGGGAGACCACTCTCCAAGCCTAAGTACTCGTGCATGACCGATAGCGAACAAGTACCGTGAGGGAAAGGTGAAAAGCACCCCGACAAGGGGAGTGAAATAGAACCTGAAACCGGATGCCTACAAACAGTTGGAGCCCGCAAGGGTGACAGCGTACCTTTTGTATAATGGGTCAACGACTTAGTGTGACGAGCAAGCTTAAGCCGATAGGTGAAGGCGCAGCGAAAGCGAGTCTGAACAGGGCGTTCAGTTCGTCGCATTAGACCCGAAACCGAGTGATCTAGCCATGAGCAGGTTGAAGGTTGGGTAACACCAACTGGAGGACCGAACCCGCATCTGTTGCAATAGATTGGGATGACTTGTGGCTAGGGGTGAAAGGCCAATCAAACTCGGAAATAGCTGGTTCTCCGCGAAAACTATTTAGGTAGTGCGTCGACCGAATACCCTCGGGGGTAGAGCACTGGATGGGCTATGGGGACTCACCGTCTTACTGATCCTAACCAAACTCCGAATACCGAGGAGTACTAGTCGGCAGACACACGGCGGGTGCTAACGTCCGTCGTGAAAAGGGCAACAACCCTGACCTCC
>NZ_DATCVJ010000170.1:0-1694 GCF_036566945.1 Chitinophaga sp.
TCCCGGGCGTACTAATTGCAAGAGTCAAGGCTAGAATCGAGATACCTTGGGATGGATCCTCCGATAAATATCTAAAGGAACTGGCAAAACTCCGATCTGCCCGAAATCTCGCACCCGTAGACCATGCACTTCGTATGGTTAATTTCTTATCAAGAGGAGATCGTTCTGAATCGTTTGAAAAATCTCGATACAACGAGGATTTCTTCGGAATATCCGCAACTCTTCCGCTAGAATTCAACGCATTTCAATCGTTCTTAAAGAACAAGACCGAAGATGTCGTATCACTACTTATTGGAGCGCCCGACCCTGAAGTCTTGAAAAAGAACCTGGTCAAGAAGGTAGTGAATCGCAACGAAAAATTGAATGAAAAGTCGAAGGCCGAACATCTTATGATTAATAGGCAAGGAATTGTCTATATTCTGCCAGAAGGAAATTACCGTGGGCCCCACACGGCACGATTTGACCGCACGATGGATCTTGCGGTCCTTGGACACTTTTGTTCGATATTCCTCGAGAATCGTGACATGTTCAGAACCTACCCGACTTACACTAAGTTTATTGGGGAGAAGGTTGATTCATGGATTCACAAATCGGAACTGTCGTTCAAGTCTAGCGTTTCCAACAGGCTTGCATGGGATGTACTGTCACGTTCACTGAAACTCAAAGAACACGCACTAGACTGGCATTCAAACTTTACAACCACCCTCGAAAAAGAAGCGAATTCCTTCTTCCAGAATGTTCAAGAAGACTGGTGGAGAGATCCAAATTTCCCTCGATTACTTGATAATCAACACGACACAGATAATGACCCTACGCGCACGCTGAGCGACCCTTCACTTCAAGACTTTGTCCGAAGGGATAGAATGGAGGCGCTACGATGCAGAACTACCGGAAACTATCGAGCATCCGTCGTTATGGCTGGCGCGGCGATCGAAGGCACACTTCTCAGTAATGCACTTAAGTTAGGAAAAACCAGCAAAGAAAAATTGGTAAAAATGAGCTTTCAGGATTTGATTAAGGAATCTTGCAGCGGCTACAAAGATGATCCTACCAATAGAAGGAATGCACAACGTTCAATTAAGCCCGAAACGGCAAACTTATTGGATAACGTCCTTCGCCCTTGGCGAAACTATGTACATGCCGGTCTCGCATTTCGTGCCGACCAAGAGGTAACCAAGCCTGCCGCAGACGCCGCCATTGCTGCATTAGATCTCCTCCTAGGAGAGATAAAGTAGCACCTAATCGCGACGCCGATACTTGAGACATATAACATAACTGTCAAATTGTTTCCCGCACAACTCGAACGCTATTAGAATTAGGCGAATCATACACTCGCGGCTCTCACCGAGGGAATCGAAATCCAGCTACTTTAGAGTTCGGCTGACTATTTTGCCTTTGCTGCAGCCTTGGCGGCTTTCTTGAACTCGCGGACCTCGAGGAGCGTCTGCTCGTCGACCACGTCGGCTATGGACCGCCGTGACCCGTCGAGTCCGTAATCCCCAGCTGCTTCGCGCCAACCGTCAGGCTGGACCCCGATTTGTTTGCCCAGCAGCGCCAAGAAGATTCGGGCCTTCTGATCGCCGTAGCCGGGCAGCGCCTTGAGTCGTTTGAGCACTTCCTTGCCGTTCGGATCACCCGACGTCCAGATCGCAGCGGTGTCACCGTCGTACTTTTCGACGATGAACTGGCACACG
>NZ_DATCVJ010000171.1:0-2191 GCF_036566945.1 Chitinophaga sp.
GGGCGCCTAGAAAAGCGCCCTCAATTTGTTACTATCCTATGAAAACCCTATTTGAATACAAAGGTAAGGGCATGTTATTTTTCTTTGAAATTTTAGAGGCACAATAACATATCATTAACAAGAAGTTGTAACATCAATCAGCTACAACCCATGCTGCTGCCGCAATTCAAACATTTGTAACAAGTTCCCGATCTCACCGTAATATGACCACATGTATTACATGCAGGTGCATCACTTTGCATGCTTTTTAAATAATCCTGAGTGGTACCTTCCTGTTGAAAGGAGCCAACAGACTGGGTTTTAGGCGTACGCGCTGTTGTTTTTCCTATACTACTTATACCCATTTGTGAAGGAGGTGTTAACGTCTCTTCTTCCTCATCTTCTCCTGTATTACCCGGCCCGTCCAGCACATGCACAAGGTCTGTGCGCCCCAGATACTCATATCCCAGCACACGGAAAATGTAATCAATCAACGATGTTGCTGATTTAATATTGGGATGATCCACCATACCAGCCGGCTCGAAACGCGTAAATACAAACTTATCAACAAATTCTTCCAACGGCACCCCATATTGCAATCCCACAGAAACCGCTATAGCAAAGCAGTTCATCAAACTACGCAAAGTCGAACCCTCCTTTGCCAAATCAATAAATATTTCTCCTAACGTACCATCATTGTATTCTCCTGTACGCACAAAAATTACCTGTCCACCTACATTTGCTTTCTGCGTAAACCCGCCTCGCTTCGATGGTAAAGCCTGCCGCTCCACAATCCTGGACAACTGCCGCTTCAGCGTAGTATCCCTGCTGGCTAACATCCGCTTATTCACTTCTTCCAGTAACTCATCTATGCTCAACTGGTTCAAATCCTGCATCTCCGCAGAGGTTGCTCCGATCTCCGTTTTCTTCTTTTTATCACTTTTATTGCTCAATGGCTGACTTAACTTGCTGCCATCCCGGTATAACGCGCAGGCTTTCAACCCTAACTGCCAACTCATCAGGTAAGCATCCGCGATTTCTTCTACTACCGCTTCATTTGGCAAATTGATGGTTTTGGAAATCGCACCTGAAATAAATGGCTGCACTGCCGCCATCATCCTGATATGCCCATGCGGATGGATATAACGCTCCCCGTGCTTCCCGCATTTGTTGGCACAATCAAATACAGACAAATGCGCCTCCTTCAGATAAGGAGCACCCTCTACCGTCATTGTCCCACATACAAAATCATTGGCAGCAGCTATTTGCTCATCTGTAAACCCAAGCTCATGCAAGAGGCTGAACTCCAGATTATAATATTCCTCTGCCTTAAATCCTAACCGCTGTAAACACTCTTCTCCCAGCGTATATACATTGAAAACAAAAGAAATGTCGAAAGATGAAACTACCGCGGCATCCAATTTTTTCAATTCTTCTCCCATAAATCCCTTTTCACTCAGCGATGGATGATTGATATAGGGTGCGCCCGCAAAACTGCCGGTTCCTTTCGCGTAATCCACCATCGCCTTGATTTCGTGAGGGGAGTAGCCCAGGTTTTGTAATGCGGTGGGAATCGATTGGTTGATGATCTTGAAATAACCACCTCCGGAGAGTTTCTTAAATTTCACCAACGCAAAATCCGGCTCTACGCCGGTGGTATCACAATCCATCACTAACCCAATAGTTCCAGTGGGCGCAATCACAGTGGCCTGCGCATTGCGGTAGCCGTGTCGCTCTCCCAGCTTCACCGCCTCATCCCAGGCTTTGGTAGCTGCTTTGAGGAGGTAATCCGCACAATACCGCGCATCAATGCCTTTGGGCTTTATTTCCAGCCCATCATAAGCATCTGCTGCATCATAGGCCGCTGCCCGGTGATTGCGCATCACCCGGAGCATATCCGCCCTGTTTTCCTCATACCGTGGAAAAGCACCCAGATGAGCAGCCATCTCTGCCGATGTTTTATACGCAATCCCCGTCATAATAGCAGAAAGCGCACCCGCAATACCGCGAGCCTCTTCACTATCATACGCAATTCCACTCACCATCAGCATAGACCCCAGGTTAGCATAGCCTAAACCCAGGGTACGGTATTCATAACTGAGCTGAGCCACCTCTTTAGACGGAAATTGCGCCATCAGCACGGAAATTTCCAGTACCACCGTCCACAATCTCACGGTATATTCAAATCCTTTTACGTCAAAAAGATTGTTCT
>NZ_DATCVJ010000172.1:0-11067 GCF_036566945.1 Chitinophaga sp.
GATGATGAGCATTGTTGGCGCGGTATTGTTAACATACGGCCTCTTTAGAGTTTATAACGGAGTGAGAAAACTTTTTTTTAACAGGAACTAAAGAGGTGTGATATGTTTTTCAGTTTTAGAAAGATGAATGCTGTATATTTAGCAGCAATTACTTTGATGGTGGCTTGTGGGCCCAATCCAAACGCGAAAAAATTAGATACAGCTACAGAAGGCACTATCCACATCAGCGTGGACGAAACATATAAGCCACTGATAGATTCGGAAATAAAAGTTTTTGAATCACTGTATCCCAAAGCGCATATCATTCCTACCTATAAACCGGAGGCTGAATGCTTTAAAGATCTTTTAAATGATAGTGCCCGAATGGTGATCGTTACCCGCGATTTCAACCAACAGGAGCGCGACTACTTCAAGCAAATCAAAATTACGCCTAACAGCCTTTTACTTGCCTGGGATGCGCTCGCACTGGTGGTGAATAAAGACAATCCTGACTCTATATTAAATATGGAACAGGTGCGTAGCATCATGAATGGCACAAATAAAGACCGGAAATGGCAACTGGTGTTTGATAATGCCAACTCAAGCACCGTGCGATATATCATGGACTCCATCAATATGGGTAAGCCTCTGCCAACCAATACTATGGCTGCTAAAACCAACCCGGAAGTGGTGGATTACGTGTCAAAAAACAAAGACGCAATAGGTGTGATAGGAGTTAGCTGGATCTCTGATCCTAACGACTCATTGTCAATGGCTTTTACAAAACAAGTATCTGTAGTGAGGCTGAGAGCAGACAATGGTTCAGAATTTGTTAAACCATACCAGGCTTATATTGGTATTGGTACCTATCCATTGAAGCGCGGCTTCTTTTATTGTCTTAAAGAACCTTATCATGGGTTAGGCAGTGGATTCGCCACCTTTCTCGGCAGTTATGAAGGACAACTTGTTATTAAGCAGTTCCGTTTATTCCCTGCCAGATTGAATGTAGTATTCAGAGAAGCAAACCTTAAGTAGCAAAAAAACACAACTAAAACTAAAAAACCAGATTGCATGAACAAACGGAAAAGTTTAATCGTAGCATTGCTTTGCGCTGCATCTAGCGGTGCGATGGCCCAATCTGTGGAGGATGGATTGAAAGACCTGTATTATGGTAAATATCTGTCTGCTAAGCAGAATTTTGAGAAAGTGATTGCGGCAAAGCCTACGGAGGACAAAGCTTATTATTACCTCGGTATAGCGCAACTCGGACAGGAAGATGTAGCAGGTGCTACAGCTACTTTCCAGAAAGGTTTACAGGCAGTGCCTACCTCTGCTTTACTACAGGTGGGTATGGGCCGTATTGATCTGCTGAAAGGAGATGCTGCTGCTGCTAAAACAAAATTTGAAGCTGCCAGCGCTGCTACGCAAGGTCGTGATGGTGATGTAGCCCGCGCAATTGCTGATGCCAACTCAGAAGTGAAAGGCGGTGATCGTGCTTACGCACTGACCGTGATGGAAAAGCTCCTGAACAATGAAGGCCGTAAGAAAAAAGAACAATACACTGCTACCGCAGCTGATTATATCGAATTAGGAGATGCTTATCGCTTCCTGGGTGGTGAAAATGGTGGTAAAGCCATCACTACTTATGAAAAAGCACTGGAACTAGATCCAAACAATGCCGAAGCTGTCATGAAAGAAGGTTTGGTGAACTACAATGCAAGGCTGAAAGCTGAAGCCGTAGCAGATTATACCAAAGCTACCAACATGGATCCTAAATATGGTCCTGCTTTCTACGAGCTGTTTAACTTCTACATCACGCCTAAAAAGGATCAGTTATCCTGGGAAAATGCTGCTAAATACCTCGAGCAATACATGGCTGTAGCAGATCCGGCAGATAAAATAAAGAATGAATACCTCGGCGCTTATATCTCTTTCTTCAAGAAAGATTATGATGCAGCTATCAGCAAAGGTCAGGCTACCCTGCCTAATGCAGATGAATTTTATCAGAATAAACTGAGCTTGCTGATCGGCGATGCTTACCTGCAAAAAGGTGACTCCCTGAATGCACAGAAAGTAATGGACAGTTACGCAGCAAAAGTAGGTGACGCTAAATTAGACTCTAATGACTATAAGTTATTAAGCACTATATACATGCGTCTGAAATCCAGCGATTCCGCTACCCAGAGTGGGTACACTACCAAAGCGTTGGGCTACCTGGAAAAATATGCGGGTTCTATCACCACGAAGGATCCGGAAATCTTTACCCAGACTGCAGATCAGCTGAAAGCTGCCAGAAATTACGCTGCAGCGGCAGAATGGTATGAAAAAGCAAATGAAGTATCACTTGCCAATAAAGTACAATTACAAGCCATTGATTACTTCAACGTAGGTCACAACTACTACCTTGCTGCGGCAAGCGCTAAGCCAGCCGATACTGTTCAACTGGGCAAAGCTGATGCTGCTTTCCAGAAAGTGATTGAAGCAAAACCTGAGCTGGGTACCGGTTACTACTGGAGAGGTATGACCAATTTTGTTAAAGATCCGCAGGCACAAGCTGGTATTGCAAAGCCTTACTTTGATAAATACGTCGAAATTTCAGAAGTAGATCCTGGTAAATACAAGCCTACCCTGATCAATGCTTACACTTATGAGCTGTTATACTACTACTTTAAGGAAGATAAAGCCAATGTAAAGGTATACGCTGATAAACTGTCTGCATTAGATCCGAATAACAGCGCTGTTAAACAGATCACAGAAAACATGGCTGCCCGTGAAAAAGCTGCCAGCAAGCCAGCTACTAAACCAGCTGCCAAACAAGGTCAGAACAAGAAATAATTATTAATTATATACGATAATTTAAAAAACCTCCTGTACCCACAGGAGGTTTTTTAGTTTCCGGTTGGTGAAAAAAGATAATATTTTAGGCCCTAATAGATTTGATATTTGGTCAACTTACAGTATTTTTGCGCATTCGGACAATGTTTTTATCGGGAAGCTTATGTATACAGACACTGAATTTTTGTCAGCAACGACTACACCTTTTAGCTATTTCCCTATAGTATTGCAACTTGTTGCAGCTTTAGGTTTCGTAGGGATCACGATGTTAGCTACTCACTTTTTGGGTCCTAAACGCAAAACCAGCGATAAGCTTATTAACTTCGAGAGTGGAATCGAGCAAAAGGGTAATGCCCGGCAGCCGGTCGCCATCAAATACTTTCTTACCGCTATTCTTTTCGTGTTATTTGATGTGGAAGTAATCTTTTTCTACCCCTATGCTGTTAATTTCAGGGAACTGGGATGGGAAGGTTTTACGGCCGTGCTGATGTTTGTGGGCTTCTTTTTGTGTGGGTTTATCTACATTACAAAGAAGGGTGCACTGAAGTGGGAAGACTAATCTTAAATCTCTAAATTAAATCAAATGGCTCGTCCGGTTCAATATAATAACAAGGTGAAAACGGTGGAAATCCCAGAGGGATATTCCGGTGAGGGATTCTATGCCACATCATTTGACAAAGTAATAGGTCTGGCGCGTAAAAACTCTATCTGGCCTTTACCATTTGCTACTTCCTGCTGTGGCATTGAGTTTATGGCTACTATGGCTGCCACTTACGATATGGCCCGTTTTGGGGCTGAACGTATGGCCTTTACGCCCCGTCAGTGTGATTTGCTGATGGTAATGGGTACCATTTCCAAAAAAATGGGCCCTATTGTACGTCAGGTATACCTGCAAATGGCAGAACCACGCTGGGTAATGGCCGTAGGTGCCTGCGCCTGCAGTGGTGGTATCTTTGATACCTATTCTGTATTACAGGGTATTGACCAGGTAATTCCGGTAGATGTATATGTACCAGGATGTCCTCCAAGACCAGAAGGTATTATCGATGGTTTTATGAAAATACAGGACCTCGTAGGCCAGGAAAGTCTCCGCCGCCGTAACTCCGACAGATATCAAGAGCTGATGGAGTCATATGGTATTAAGTAAGGAGGGGAATGGTTAATTGTAAATCGTAAATTTCAAATTGTTAATGTCTTTAACAAACGAACGCATACAGCAACGCCTGACGGAGAAGTTTGGAGATGTGCTTACCGGCTTTGAAGAGCCGTTTGGCCTGCTTACCCTCACCGCACAGAAAGATTATAACCTGAAAGTAATGCAATTCCTGTTTGATGATGAGGAGTTGCGTTTTCGTTTTTTAACGGATATCACTGCGGTGCATTACCCGGATAGAAAAAATGAAGAACTGGCAGTAGTATATCATCTGCATAACCTGCAGGATAATATCAGGCTCCGTCTGAAAGTATTCGCACCAGTATCCCAACCGGATGTTTTTACAGCTACGAAACTGTATGAATCTGCCAACTGGATGGAGCGCGAAACTTACGACTTCTACGGGATCAACTTTGTAGGACATCCCAATCTGATACGCGTACTGAATGTGGATGAAATGACCTATTTCCCTATGAGAAAGGAATTTCCGCTGGAAGACTCCATGCGTATCGACAAAGATGATGAGATGTTTGGAAGGGGAGGAACTATTTAATACAACCAGGTTATGTTAGATCAGAAACAACATATAAAACTGCCGGAAGGCTCGATAGAAAAGGATACGCAAACGCTTAACCTGGGTCCTACCCATCCGGCTACGCACGGCGTATTTCAGAATATTCTGGAAATCGATGGCGAACGTATTGTGAGCGCTGTTTCTACCGTAGGGTATATTCACCGCGCTTTTGAAAAGATCGCAGAACGCCGTCCCTATTACCAGATTACTCCACTCACAGATCGTCTTAACTATTGCTCTGCCCCTATTAATAACATGGGCTGGTTGCTGACCGTAGAGAAACTCCTGGGTATTGAAACACCTAAAAGAGTAGACTATCTGCGTGTCATCATCATGGAGCTGGCACGTATTGCAGATCACCTGATCTGTAGCTCTGTAATGGGAGTAGATACCGGTGCATTAACCGGTTTCGTTTACGTGATGACCTATCGTGAACTGATATACGAAATATACGAAGAAATATGTGGCTCCCGACTCACGACCAACATTGGCCGTATCGGTGGTTTTGAAAGAAATTTCACACCGGCAGCATTTGCTAAAATAGAACGTTTCCTCGCTGAATATCCCGCTGTACTGAAAGAATTTGAAACCCTGCTGACCCGCAACCGTATCTTTATGGATCGTACGCAGGGCGTAGGTGGCATCAGTGCAGAAAGAGCCCTCAGCTATGGTTTCACCGGTCCTAACCTGCGCGCAGCTGGTGTAGACTATGATGTACGTGTGGCAAATCCTTACTCCTCTTACCAGGATTTTGATTTCTCCGTACCTGTAGGTACTACCGGTGATAGCTATGATCGCTTCCTGGTACGTAACGCAGAAATGTGGGAAAGTCTCAGCATTATCCGTCAGGCGATGGATAAAGTGAAAACACTGCCGGAAGATGTATATCATGCTGATATACCAGCATATTACCTGCCTGAGAAAAAAGATGTATATACAAAAATGGAAGCACTCATCTATCACTTTAAAATAGTGATGGGAGAAGCAGATATGTTACCAGGGGAAGTTTATAACGCTGTAGAAGGCGCCAATGGCGAACTTGGTTTTTACCTGATCAGTGATGGTGGCCGTAGTCCTTACAGACTGCATTTCCGTCGTCCCTGCTTCATCTACTACCAGGCTTTTCCTGAATTAGTGCAGGGTAACATGCTAAGCGATGCGATCGTTTGTATGAGTAGCCTGAACCTGATCGCAGGTGAGCTGGACGCATAGTATTGCGGCAAGCCGGATCTGGTAAAGAATATTTTGAAGATTAAAGCTGATTAAAATAATGGCTGTGGTTCAATTTTCGGAAGAGAAACTGAATAAAGTAAAAGAAATCATTGCACGCTACCCGGAAGGGAAGCAGAAAAGTGCGTTGATACCGGTGCTGCACCTGGCTCAGGAAGCATTTGGCGGATGGTTAAGTGCAGAAACAATGGACTACGTTGCAACTTTACTGCAACTGGAATCAATTGAAGTATACGAAGTAGCTACTTTCTATAGCATGTTTAACCTGAAGCCGGTTGGTACCTATCTTTTTGAGGTATGCCAGACAGGTCCCTGCATGGTAAGTGGTTCCGATCAGATCATTGATTACATTAAAAGTAAACTGGGAATCGGTGTAGGCGAAACTACGGCAGACGGGTTATTTACCCTGAAAACAGTAGAGTGCCTCGGTGCCTGCGGTTATGCGCCCATGATGCAATTGGGTAAACATTACCGTGAACATCTTACACCGGCTAAAGTAGATGAAATCATTACAGAATGCAGATCTAAAGCAAACGCAAACTGATGTATCCAAAAAACACCATATCCATGCGTTTAAAGGAAATTTATCAGCGCCACAAACTACAAATCGTAGAAGCTCTACTGCTGATGGGATTACTCACCGCATTATGGCGGATAGATAACTGGTTTGTTTCCTTTGTTTGTGGTGTTAGCGCAGGACTGCTGTTTTACAGACTCGCAGAACGCATTTCGCAACACGGCATACGTAAGGCATAAAAGATATACACAAAAATCTGTAGATGGGACCGGGTTTACCGGAACCATTACACCATAAGGAAGAAAATGGGACGCAAATTACTGTTAGATAAAGCACATATAGAAGGCATCCGGTATTATGATACCTACCGGAGCAACGGCGGTTATGCTGCAGCTGAAAAGGCGCTGAAAACGCTGGGACCGGAAGGCGTACTGGATGAAGTGAAAAAGAGTGGCCTCAGAGGTCGCGGTGGCGCAGGGTTTCCTACCGGTTTGAAGTGGAGTTTCATCGCCAAACCAGAAGGTGTTCCCCGTTACCTCGTTTGTAACGCGGATGAATCAGAACCCGGTACGTTCAAAGACCGCTACCTGATGGAATTCTTACCCCACCTCCTGATCGAAGGATTACTCATCTCCAGCTTTGCCCTCGGCGCTAACAGTTGCTACATCTATATCCGTGGTGAATATGCCTGGATTCCGGATATCCTGGAGCAGGCGATTGCAGAAGCTAAGAACAAAGGCTGGCTGGGTAAAAATATCCAGGGTACCGGTTTTGATCTGGAAATATATGTACAACGCGGTGCAGGTGCTTATATCTGTGGCGAGGAAACTGCCCTGATAGAATCCCTGGAAGGTAAACGCGGTAATCCACGTATCAAGCCACCATTCCCGGCGGTAAAAGGATTATGGCAATCTCCTACCGTTGTTAACAACGTAGAAACACTCGCAGCCGTGGTGCCTATCATCAATATCGGCGGCGATGAATATATTAAATACGGCACCGGCAAATCTACTGGTACCAAACTGATCTCTGCCTGCGGTAATATCAACAAACCCGGCGTTTACGAGATTGAGATGAACATCTCTGTAGAAGAATTTATTTACTCCGAAGAATACTGCGGAGGTATCAAAAATAATAAACGCCTGAAAGCCTGTATCCCTGGTGGATCTTCCGTTCCGGTGTTACCCGCTAACCTATTGCTGAAAACGGCGAAAGGCGAAACCCGTATGATGACCTATGAAAGTCTGGCTGATGGCGGATTTGCAACAGGCTCCATGCTGGGTTCCGGTGGTTTTATAGTAATGGATGAAGACCAGTGTATTGTACGCAATACCCTCACCTTTGCCCGTTTCTACCACCACGAAAGTTGTGGCCAGTGCAGCCCTTGCCGTGAAGGTACCGGTTGGATGAAGAAAGTATTGCAGAACATTGAGAACGGCAAAGGCAAAATGAGTGATATCGATTTGCTGTGGGATATTCAACGCAAAATAGAAGGTAATACCATCTGTCCGCTCGGTGATGCAGCTGCATGGCCGGTGGCAGCAGCGATACGCCACTTCCGCGACGAATTCGAATGGCATGTGGCAAATCCTCAGGAATCACAGACCCGCAATTTCGGTCTGGCACATTACGCAGATCCATTGCCAGCGCCAGTAGCAGTGTAGTTTCACGCAAAGGCGCAAAGCAGCAGAGGAGCAAAGGATTAAAGCGGATAAGGAGATTGTTTTTTTGAAAGTAGTTAACCCAAACATAAAACTTTCATCCATGACAGAAAATGAAATCTCAAAAGAGGTTGTAGATGCGTGCTTTGTAATACATACCAGGTACGGACCAGGGCTGTTTGAATCAGTTTATGAAGAGTTGTTGAATTATGAATTAAGAAAGCGGAGTTTGAATATTAAACGGCAGGAATGTGTAAAATTAGTTCATGAGAATATTATTCTTGATAGGGCATTCAGAGCTGATCTGATAGTAGAGAATAAAGTGATCATTGAAATTAAATCGGTGGAAGAGTTGAAAGATATGCATTACAAACAATTGTTTACATATCTGAAACTAACAGACTTAAAACTTGGATTATTAGTCAACTTTAATGTTGCTTTAATTAAAACAGGTATACACAGAATAGTAAATAAGTTATAAAATTATAAACTTTGCTTCTTTGCTGCTTAGCGGCTTTGCGAGCAAAAACTATATTAAGATGGCGGAGGAAATAAAATTATTTAAGGTTAAAATCGATAACATCTCAGTAGAGGTGGAACCCGGTACGACCATACTGAACGCGGCCAGGAAGATAGGAGGAGAGATAGTGCCGCCGGCCATGTGTTACTACTCCAAGCTGCAGGGGAGCGGTGGTAAATGCCGTACCTGCCTGGTAAAAGTATCCAAGGGTTCAGATGCCGATCCGCGCCCTATGCCTAAACTGGTGGCCAGCTGCCGTACTACTGTAATGGATGGTATGGAAGTAGCCAACATCACTTCTCCGGAAGTACTGGACGCACGTAAAGGAGTGGTGGAATTTCTGTTGCTCAATCACCCGCTGGATTGCCCGGTATGTGATCAGGCCGGAGAATGCCACCTACAGGATCTGAGCTACGAACACGGAGCAGACAGCACCCGCTACGAATTTAAACGCAGAACTTTTGATAAAGTAGACCTCGGCGATCATATCAAATTACACATGACGCGTTGCATCCTCTGCTACCGTTGCGTGTACACCGCCGATCAGCTCACCGAAAAACGTGAACATGGTATCCTCGGCCGTGGAGATGCTTCTGAAATCAGCACCTATATCTCCCAGTCGCTCGATAATGATTTCATCGGTAACGTGATCGATGTTTGCCCGGTAGGCGCTTTAACAGATCAAACCTTCCGTTTCAAAAACCGCGTATGGTTCCTGAAACCGGTAGATGCACACCGTAACTGCGAAAACCCTAAATGCTGCGGTAAAACAGTATTGTGGATGCGCGGTGACGAAGTATTCCGTGTAACTGCCCGCAAGGACAAATACGGAGAAGTGGAAGCCTTTATCTGCGATACCTGCCGTTTCGATAAAAAAGAAGCGAAAGACTGGATCATCGAAGGTCCACGTAAAATAGAACGTAACAGCGTTATTTCTCAAGGCCATTACGTGAACACCGTAAAACCTAAAGATCCGCTGGTGGAAGTATTAGACGGAAGACAACCGAAACTGGTGTTTAATATTCACTCTGAAAGCCAGGTAAACAGACCGGATGTTGATCTCTCGCAGATCGATGGCCCGGCTCACTCTGATGATTTTAAGAAGTAACAATCGTAATTACGTGTAAGTATGACCTTATTAAGCATAGATTGGTTTTTTATAATTGAAAAAGTACTCCTGATATCAGTGGTACTGGTACTTTCATTGGTAGTGGCCATGTATTCTACCTGGGGTGAAAGAAAAGTGGCAGCATGGATTCAGGATCGTATTGGTCCTAACCGTGCCGGTTTCATGGGATTGCTGCAGCCGCTGGCAGATGGTGGTAAACTCTTCTTCAAGGAAGAGATTATTCCTACCAACTCCAACCGCTTCCTCTTTATTCTCGGTCCGTCTATCGCCATGATGGTGGCCTGTATGACCAGCGCTGTAATCCCCTGGGGAGATAGCCTGGTAATTGCCGGTCGCACCGTTTCCCTGCAGGTGGCGGATGTGAACATCGGTATCCTCTTCATTTTTGGTACCGTGAGTATGGGCGTATATGGTATCATGATAGGTGGCTGGGCATCCAATAACAAGTTTTCCCTGCTGGCTTCTGTACGCGCTGCTTCCCAGATCATTTCCTACGAGCTGCCTATGGGCCTGGCTTTGATAGCCTTGCTGATGCTCACCGGCACACTGAGCTTAAAAGACATCGTAGAACAACAACGCCATAGCTTATGGAATGTATGTTATCAGCCGCTGGGCTTTTTCATCTTCCTGATATGTGCTTTTGCAGAAACTAACCGTGCACCTTTTGACTTACCGGAAGCAGAGAATGAATTGAATGGTGGTTATCACCTGGAATATTCTTCCATGAAACTCGGTTTCTTCCTGTTCGCAGAATATATCAATATGTTCGTTAGTTCCGCATTGATTGCTACCATGTACTTCGGTGGTTATGCTTTCCCCTATATGGATAGCCTGGGACTGGACGGTAACCTGCTGACCATTCTCGGATTCCTGGCATTGTTTCTCAAAACCTTAGGCTTCATATTTTTCTTTATGTGGGTACGCTGGACGGTTCCGAGATTCCGTTACGATCAGCTGATGCGTTTGGGCTGGAAAATAATGATTCCACTGGCATTGGTAAATATGCTGATTACAGGAGCGTTAATACTGGCACGTCAACATTAATATCATCTAATTAAATACACACAAATCGTGTGGGTTAAATAAAGCATTCATTATGCAAGCATTAACAAACAGGGCAAAAGCAGTAGATCGCCGGCCGATGACCTTCGCAGAGAAGTTGTACATCCCTGCTATTGCAAAGGGCATGGGTATTACCTTCAAACATCTTTTTCAGCGTAAGGCGACGGTTAGTTTCCCTGAGAAAAAACGTGATTTTAGCCCGGTATTCCGTGGTTTACATGTACTGAACCGGGATGAAGAAGGACGTGAAAGATGCACTGCCTGCGGATTGTGCGCAGTAGCTTGCCCGGCTGAAGCCATTACCATGGAGGCAGCAGAAAGGAAAGAAGGAGAAGAAAACCTGTACCGGGAAGAAAAATATGCAGCGAAATATGAAATCAACATGCTGCGTTGCATCTTCTGTGGTT
>NZ_DATCVJ010000173.1:0-6281 GCF_036566945.1 Chitinophaga sp.
TTTCGGAAACTTCCTGCTCATGCTTAAAGGCATGTTTTCCCGCCCGGAAAACATGAAGATGTACTGGAAGCAATTTATGCAGCAATGTGTGGATATCGGCGTAGGGTCGTTTGGGATAGTGTTTATTATTTCCCTGTTTATGGGAGGTGTAACCACGCTGCAAACAGCCTATCAGCTGGTAAGTCCTATCATACCTAAAAGTACCATCGCGCAGGTGGTACGCGATACTATTATCCTGGAATTTGCGCCTACCCTGACCTGTATTGTACTGGCCGGTGTGGTGGGTTCTAAAATAGCTTCGGAACTGGGTAATATGCGGATATCAGAACAAATTGATGCCCTGGAAATTATGGGTATCAATACCAAAGGATACCTGATTGCACCCAAAATTATGGCCGCCATATTGATGATACCTGTGCTGGTAGCCATTGCCGGCTTCCTCGGTATTTTTGGTGGTAAGGCAGCAGGTGAATTATCCGGTATCATTTCTTCTGAACAGTTTATGCAGGGACTCCGGCAGGAGTTTAAAGCATACAACGTATTTTTTGCAATGGCCAAATCCTATACGTTCGGATTTATTATTGCCAGCGTATCGGCCTATTATGGCTACAATGTTTCTGGTGGAGCACTGGAAATAGGTAAGGCCAGCACCACCTCCGTTGTGGTAAGCTGCGTGCTGATATTATTCATGGACTACGCATTAACGGCTATATTACTGTAATCATGATTGAACTGCAAGACATAAGAAAGAGCTTTGGCGAAAAGGAAATACTGAAGGGCGTATCAACCATCATGGAGCCCGGCAAAGTAAACCTGATCATCGGTTCCAGCGGTAGCGGTAAAACCGTGATGATGAAATGCATCGTAGGACTGATGGGCGTAGATCAGGGAAAAGTACTGTACGACAACCAGGACTTTACCGCTATGGAAGAAAAAGAAAAGAAAGTAATACGCCAGGAAATAGGCATGCTGTTCCAGGGTTCCGCCCTGTTCGACAGTATGACCGTGGAACAAAACGTCATGTTTCCACTGGACATGTTCGGTACCGGCACCCATAAAGAAAAGAAAGCCCGCGTGGAAGAGTGCCTGGAAAGGGTACAACTGAAAGAAGCCGCTAAGAAATTTCCGGCCGAAATCAGCGGTGGTATGAAGAAAAGAGTGGGTATTGCCCGCGCCATCGTACTCAATCCAAAATACCTTTTCTGCGATGAACCCAATTCCGGTCTGGATCCGCAAACGTCACTGCTCATAGATAAACTCATCACCGAGCTCACCAAAGAATATAATATCACCACCGTGATCAATACCCACGATATGAACACCGTAATGGAAAGCGGCGACCATATTGTATATATGTACCAGGGCCAGAAGCAATGGGAGGGTAGTAATAAAGACATTGTATTCAGTAAAGACCAGAAGCTAAACGACTTTATTTTTGCATCTGAGTTCCTGAGAGAAGCCAAGGAAATGCGGCAGCTGGAGATGTTTAAGGATGGTAAATGGCGGGAGCAGCTGAAGAAGGAGCAGGAGCAGGATAAAAAGTAATATCTTCAATCTAATATGATTATATGAAGATTAAACAATTGACCATACAAAACTATAAGTCCATAAAGGAGCTGAAGATCGTTGATCCTGCTCCTTTTTCGGCATTTATAGGAGCCAATGGGGTGGGGAAGAGTAATATTTTTGAGGCGGTGGAGTTCCTGGCGATAGCTTGGAATGTGCGTAGAGATACAGCAATTGAATTATTTGGTGGTTGGGATACAATTTCAAATAAAAAATTGAAAAGGAATTACAGTATTGAGATTTCCTTAGACACATATCCAGCTCCATCTGAGGATATTTTGACCTCTGTGGGTGTGGGGTATGGGATGAGATTTTTGAAACCCGGATCCAATCTTTTACATGAAAGCCATAGCGAGACTAGCAATAAGGTAGCTGAAGTAAATGAGGATCCCACTGGGTATTTTTCAAAGACTGCTTTAGGTTTTGATTCTTCACGGATCTTTGTCGGTCAAATCGACAAGGTGAAATTAAACATAGACAGCAGCCATCAATTAAAACTTGATGGGAGCAATTTGGAAAAAGTTTTGAAACGCCTGTTGCTGATAGAATCGATAAAAGATGAAATGTTTGAGTGGTTGTCTCTATTCATCCCCGAATTTGAGAAATTGGAAGTTTATTCAGACAATATTAGTGGCAGGGATACCTTACAGCTCACCATGAAAGGCTACAAGGATCCTTTCGGCCGCAATCTCATTTCCGATGGCTCCTACAATATTCTCTGCCTGCTCACCGCAGTATATCAATCAGACAAACCTCAGTTCCTCTGTATTGAAGAACCTGAAAATGGCCTAAACCCTTACGTAGTAAGACAATTGGTTCAGTTTTTCAGGTCTCAATGTGAAGAGAAGGGCCATTATATTTGGGTAAATACCCACTCCCAAACCCTCGTTTCTCAGTTAAAGGCAAGTGAAGTTATACTGGTAGACAAGAAAGATGGATTTACGGAGATTAAGCAACTAAAAGACAATGACCTGCACGGCTTGCCCTTGGATGAGGCCTGGTTGACCAACGCCCTCGGAGGTGGCCTCCCATGGTAAAAGTGGGATTCATTTGTGAAGGAGATTGTGAAAAGTTTATGCTGGATTCGGAGGCCTTTCAACAAATATTGGTTAAAAATAACATACAATTTATTGGTGCCATCAATGCTGCTGGCAACGGGAATCTGCTTCCTAAATATCTGGAAAGTTTTCGTGAAGTATTAAAAGCGAAGGGCGCCGAAAAGATAATTATCGTGGCGGACCTTGAAACTGACCCCTGTTTTACTACGGCCAAAGCCAGGATAGCAGCCTCGCCGGAAGATGTAGTGGTGATCGTCAGAAAACAATTTGAAGCCTGGATACTGGCAGATAATAATTTAATGCAATTTCTTACCAAAGAATTAGGATATTCCTTCGAAACGCCTGAAAATGAACAGGTTCCATTTCAAGCCATCCGCGAAATCGTGCAATTGAAAACTGGTCAGGGCGTAGGGCCCACTAAGACTATTTTCTGCAAAAGAGCCATCAGATGGGGTTTTTCCATCGAAAACGCCGCAAAGCATCCAAATTGCCCCAGCGCCAATTATTTTCTAAACCAATTGGTAGCTTTATCTTAAAGGTGCTAAATTGCAGAATTATAGAAATCGGCTTATTTTTGCCGTCCAGAAGAATCAGACATATAATATTAAACCAATAAAACAAGCGCGATGAGTGTTTTAGTTAATAAGGATAGTAAAGTGATTGTTCAGGGATTTACCGGTACTGAAGGTACATTCCATGCTACTCAGATGATTGAATACGGTACCCAGGTAGTGGGTGGTGTTACACCGGGTAAAGGTGGCAGCACGCATCTCGAGCGTCCGGTATTCAATACGGTGGCCGATGCAGTAAAAGCAACCGGTGCAAATGTTTCTATCATTTTTGTACCTCCGGCTTTTGCAGCTGATGCAATCATGGAAGCTACCGAAGCTGGTATTGCGCTGGTGGTATGTATCACGGAAGGTATTCCTGTGCAGGATATGATCAAAGCGAAAAACTTCCTGCAAGGCACCACTACCCGCCTCATCGGACCAAACTGTCCTGGTGTTATCACTGCAGATGAAGCTAAAGTAGGTATCATGCCCGGCTTTATCTTCAAAAAAGGTAAAATCGGTATCGTTTCTAAATCAGGAACTTTGACTTACGAAGCTGCTGACCAGGTGGTTAAAGCCGGTTTAGGCGTTTCTACAGCGATCGGTATCGGTGGAGATCCAATCATCGGTACACCTACCAAAGATGCGGTAGAACTGCTGATGAACGATCCTGAAACAGAAGGTATCATCATGATCGGTGAAATTGGTGGTAGCATGGAAGCAGAAGCTGCCCAGTGGATCAAAGAACATGGTACTAAACCAGTAGTAGGCTTCATCGCTGGCCAAACAGCTCCTCCAGGACGCCGTATGGGTCACGCGGGTGCTATCATTGGTGGTGCAGAAGATACTGCTGCTGCTAAAATGAAGATCATGGCTGAATGCGGTGTAACCGTAGTGGAAAGCCCTGCTAACATTGGTAAAACAATGGCAGAAGTACTGAGCAAGAAAGCAGTACTGGCATAATTTATCTGCCGGAAAAAATATATAAAGGTGAAAAGTGAAACGGAATTACTCCTTCGCTTTTCACCTTTTTTTGTCCCCATTTATGGAAACCATGGAGCTACCTGCATCCTCTCCAAAAGAAGTAACTTACTGTAAATAACGATCCTATATGCGTTTATTCGTCGGAATATTCATTGTTTTAATCTTTAGCAGCAACAAGATGATGGCCCAGTTTAATTATGATAATTCATGGAAGAAAATAACGGCACTGGAAGAAAAAGGATTACCTAAATCCGCACTGGAAGTAGTAAATGATATCTATGCACACGCCGTGAAAGACAAAGCCACTGCGCAACAAATCAAAGCCCTGATCTTCCAGCTGAAGTACAATGCCCAGATCAATGATAGCAGCACCCTGCAGAATATGCAGAAAATGGATCAGCAAATCACCGCCGCCACCGGTGCGCAGAAAGCAATCCTGCAAAGTATTAAAGCGGAAATGTTGCTCCGGTATTTTCAAAGTAACCGTTATAAGTTCTATGATCGCACCGACATTGCCAACGATGAAGGAACAGACGTGAGCACCTGGGGCGCCGATAAACTACATCAGCAAATTTCGGCCAGCTATCAGGCGTCACTATCAGATAAAGCGCTGTTGGAAAAGACCGCCCTCACAGAGTTTGATCCCATTATCGTAAAAGGTAATACCCGCGCCTTACGCGGAACCCTGTACGATTTGCTGGCCCACCGTGCACTGGAATATTTCAAATCAGGAGAGTCAACGGTGACCAATCCTGCCAACCAGTTTGAGCTGACAGATCCCGCTGCTTTCGCGCCGGCAACGACTTTTGCCGCACATCAATTTACTACCACCGACAACAATTCCCTGCAATATCATGCCCTGCTGATTTTGCAGGAACTGATCCGTTTACATGCCGGCGATAAAGCCGCGCTCCTGGATATCGATGTAGAAAGAATTACCTACATGAACCAGGTAGCTGTCATGGAAAATAAAGGAGCCCTTTATCTGCAGGCGCTGCAACAGATGGAACTGGCCTATACCGGCCAGCCGGAAGTAACCGACGTATTGCACTTACAGGCGGCTTATTACCTGGAGCAAGGCCAGTCTGATAAAGATGGCAAAGGCGAAGCCATGAAAAAAGCGAAAGCCATTTGTGAAAAAGCCATCGCATTGGCGCCGAAATCCGCTGGTGGCGTACTTTGTGCAGAAACGCTGAACGAGATCATGGCCATGTCCATAGAACTGGTAACAGAAGCCGTAAATGTACCAGCACTTCCGTTCCGCGCCCTCGTGAAATATCAGAATATCAGTAAAATATATCTGCGCATCGTGAAGGTAGACGAAGCATTTCTGCAATCATTGCAAAAGGCACAGAACAACTATGCCACCAAAGAAAATGCTTACATGAAATTGATACTGGGCCGCCCGGTAGTCAAAGCATGGGAACAGGCATTGCCAGACCCTAAGGACTATATCACCCACAAAGCAGAAATAAAGATAGACGCCTTGCCAGCAGGACATTATATGCTGCTGTCCAGCGTAGATCCTAAATTCGTAATCAAAAATAATCCTATTGCCGTACACCTGACCTGGGTATCCGGTATCAGTTACCTGGAAAATAATGATACCTACTATGCGCTGGATCGTAGCAGTGGCAAGCCATTAAGCGGAATCAAGGTAGATGTGATGAAGCTGAGAAATGGCGGCGACTACGACAACTGGATCCTGCAACAATCGCTGGTTACCGGGAAGGACGGCAGCATAAAGGTGGCTCCCATTAAAGAAGGTGGCCGCTTACGCTTCCATTGGAAAAACGGGGTAGATGAACTGTATGAAGATGAATACAAATACTTCTATAATTATAACGAGCCGAACGAAAAGTCTGTTCCTCAAACCTTTCTGTTCGCGGATAGAAGTATTTATCGCCCGGGCCAAACCATCTACTTCAAAGGTATTGTACTAAAGAAGCGTTCAAAAGAAACACAGAGCGATATCCTCGCCAACTATACTACCACACTGTTTTTGTATGATGTAAATGGTGATAAAGTAGATTCTATCAACGTCACTACTAATGAATACGGTAGTTATTCAGGTAAGTTTGTATTACCGGAGGGCCGCATGAATGGTAGCTTTAGCCTGAGA
>NZ_DATCVJ010000174.1:0-4191 GCF_036566945.1 Chitinophaga sp.
TTATGTGTCTGATTCACTTGTTATAATTCACTAAACCAAAAGGAAGCTATGCGAAGATCACTTCTTCTCACCACGTTGCTTTTCTTATGCTGCTGTATCACTGCATGGGCGCAGGATAAGAAAGCTTTTACGGGCGCCGTAAAGGATGCACACGGAACGCCTTTACCAGGTGTAACTGTTAAAGAGAAAAACGCCTCCAACGGGGCTACCACAGGCCCCGATGGAACATTCAAAATTCAGGTAGCACCTACTGCTACCCTCATTTTTTCCTACATAGGATTTGTCAACCAGGAAGTAGCTGTTAATGGACAGTCTACCCTAAACATTGTATTAAAAGAAGATAATAAGAATCTGAACGAGGTGGTTGTTACCGCCATGGGTATTAAGAGAGAAGCCAAAGCATTGGGTTATTCTGTTAGTACAGTAAGTTCCAAAGAACTGACCGAAAGTGGAAGCACCAACTTCGCCTCCGCTTTATATGGTAAAGCTGCCGGTGTCAAAGTTGTTTCAGCGCCAGGTGGTGCTGCCAGCGGTGTTTCCGTGCAGGTGAGGGGAGTATCCTCCGTAGGCTTAAGTACACAACCACTGTATGTGGTGGATGGTGTGCCACTGAGAAACTTTAATGACCCTACGAGTAACACTTTTGGTACCAGCAACTCAAGAATTGAGGGTAATGGTGCGTTGGACATCAATCCGGAAGACATTGAAACACTGACGATCCTGAAAGGAGCAAGTGCATCCGCGCTGTATGGTTCTGAAGCAACCAACGGTGTGGTGGTAATCACCACCAAGAAAGGTCTGAAAGGTCGTGGTTTGAATGTAGATGTTAACTACGTTTACAACCAGGAAAGACTGGCCTCTTCTCCTGATTATCAGAATGAATATGGTCCGGGATACGACGCTGCTACTAACCTGTCAGTAGGCGCTACTGCCGATGGCTGGATTAAAGATGCGGATGGCGCTATGCACCCTTATTACAGGGCGTATGACCAGTTCGGTCCTAAGTTCGATGGCCGTGATGTGAAATACTGGGATGGGTCTACCCGTAAATATGTAGCACAGAAAGATAACTATAAGGATTTTTTCCAAACTGGCTACAACTCTGCTGCAAACGTAGCTATCTCCAACGCCAGTGATAAAGGAAGTTTCCGCTTTTCTTACAATCGTGTAGATTATAAGAGCATCATGCCGGGAAGTAATCTTTATAAAAATAACTTCAACTTCAACGGTACTTTAAAGCTGAGCGAAAAAGTTAGTGTAGATCTGATATCTACCTACAACAATACCTTCGTTCACAACCGTGCGAATGTGATGAGCAACATATTTGGTTCATTTGATGGCTTCTTCAGCCGCTTCGATGACATGAATACGTTCTTTAATAAATATCAAACCAGCGACGGCTACAAATATGTTGCTGCTGACAATACACAATACGGTCAGGACGAGAAAATGGCTTACCGTTTCAGAGCTACCAATGTGATGGACTATCTGTGGAACAACCTGCGTAACAAGTACGATGAAACACAGAATCGCTTTATCAACAGTGCTACCCTGAATGTAGGTATCCTGAACAGCTTGCGTTTCAGAGGTCGTGTAGGCGGTGATTTCACTAACGTAACTACCACTGATGAGCAGTACAATACAAAACCTGCTGCTTATGGTTACACCGGACAATATGCTGTAACTAACCGTAACAACAATTCATTCTACGGAGATGCGATGTTGGTGTACAATCCTAAAGTAGCCAAAGACTTTGATGTATCTTTAACAGGTGGTGTTACCGGTCGTAAGCAGACTTACAAGAACTTGTTTACACAAACCAAGGATGGCTTACTGGATGAAAACTGGTTCAGTTTAATCAATTCTGCCAGCCCTATATATACAAAGAGCATCCGTGCAGAACAAACAGATGTAGCCGGTTTTGGTATGCTGAACCTGGCTTATAAAGGCTTCCTGTTCCTGGAAGGAACCGGTCGTTATGAGTCTACCTCTACTTTGCCGGTAGCGAATAATAAGTATTTCTATCCTTCTGTGAATGCTGGATTCCTGCTGTCTGAAGTGGTGAAAATGCCTTCTTTTGTTGATTATGCAAAAATCAGGGCATCTTATGGTCTGGTGGGTAACCATCCAAATATGTATCAGGCTAACATTCTATACAATCCATACGCCATTACTATTAGTAAGAACAACATTCCTTACCAACAATCTAATCCTTCTGCTTTTGGTAACAACGACCTGACATCAGAAAAGAAAAGAGAAACAGAAGTTGGTCTGGAAGCTAGATTCCTGAAGAATAAGATCAGTGTTGATGTCAGCTACTACAACAACAAAGTAATGAATCAGATCCTGACACTGAGTACCCCGGCATCAGCTGGTGCTACTTCTCAGTTGATGAATGCAGGTGATCTGAGCAACTACGGTTATGAAGCAGCTATCAATGCTACACCGATTACTACCAAAGATTTCCGCTGGACTACCCGCTTCAACTTTGCAGTAAACAAGAACAAACTGACTGCTCTGAAAGATGGTATGACTACCTTAACCATGCAGAGCTATGATGGTGGATACCTGCTGCTGCAATCCAACGTAGGCGATCCATTGGGTAATATTTATGTACACCCACGCGATAAAGATGCAAATGGTAACTACCTGGTAAATGCAGATGGTATCTATACTGCCAATACCGGTGCCTGGGAATTAGCGGGTAACATTATGCCTAAAGTAGTAGGTGGTTTCTCCAACTCCCTCAGCTATAAAAGCTTTACATTGGACTTTACCCTGGATTACCGCTTAGGTGGTGACATGGTATCTATTCCTTACTACTACCAGATTGGTGCAGGTATGTTCAACAGTACCCTGCAATATAGAGATGCTGCACACGGCGGTATTGCATATGATGCGGTAGACTATGCCAGCGGTAACCTGGTGGCTAATCCAAATGGTGCGCAACATGATGGTGTAATCTTACCCGGTGTAACTGCCGATGGTAAAAAGAATGAAAAAGTAATCACTGCTGCGCAGTATTACATGAATCAGTATGACTGGCAAACCAACGGTCTGTATGAAAATGCAGTAATGAAAAACAGCTATGTGAAGCTTCGCGAAGTAACGCTTACTTACAACATGCCTAAACGTATTGTTGAGAAAATGCATTTCCAGGGATTACAGTTCTCTCTGATCGGCAGAAACCTCTTTTACATATGGAAAACCTTACCAAAAGGTTTAGATCCGGAAGTAGCAGTAGGTTCTCAGTGGTTTAGTCAGGGTATTGACGGCGGTACTGCCGGACCAACAAGAAGTCTCGGTGCCAGCGTGCGTGCCCGCTTCTAGGAGGATACTGATTTGTAAACGAACTTAACAGATTAAAATGAAACGTTTCTTAATAAATACTTCACTGCTTGTCTTAATGGTCGCTACTTTTAGTGCCTGTAAGAAACAGATCGCAGATGATTATTCTAATCCGGAGTTAACAGATAAAGGATCGCTGAGCAAACAACTCAGCGGTATGTTCATCAACAAGCGTATGCGCCCTTCTTACTGGGACTATGCGACCTTTATACTGCCCACCACCGCTGCTTTTTCCCAAACAACAGCGATGTATCCGTCCAACAAAATGTATATCCCTTCACTGAGCTATACAGAAAATCGTTGGGTTGATTTTTACGCAGGAGCTAAAAGTGATGACAATGACCTGAACTATGTTGGCCCTGGTATCATGGCTAACTACAGGGAAATGCAAACTACATTCGGAAAATTAACAACAGCCGATCAGGCTGACCAATTGGTTTATCTGAATTGTGCCAAAGTTGTTTTATACGACCAGGCTGCACAGATGATAGATCTCTGGGGAGATATTCCTTTCACGCAAGCCGGCTCCCTTAATACACCCGATCGTGATGTACAGGCCGCTCCTTTCGATGATGCCGCTGCTTTATATGATACGCTGATCACCGGACTGGACAATCTGAACAGCTACTTTGAAACAGCACAATTGTCTATCGTAACTGCTGCTACACTTCAGAAAGCTGACCTTATGCTGGGAGGCGATCTGAATCTCTGGAGACGCTATACCAACTCTCTGCGTTTGCGTTTATTAATGCATACCTCCTACGTGAAGGAATCTGCTGCAAAAGCGGCGGTGACTACTATGTTGAGTAATCCATCTAAGTATCCGCTGATTAGTGATAATGC
>NZ_DATCVJ010000175.1:0-5285 GCF_036566945.1 Chitinophaga sp.
CTGGAAGGGGAGAAAGATGGCATGCTGGCCAATTTTACCGATAACCCGATAGAATGGTTTGCGGCCTTCAATGTACGTTTTGCTGCGGGGCATATCGCTTATCTGCAAAGAAGAATCAAAGCGCTTCCGGCAGAAATAACCGACCTGGAAGCTATATTGGCGGCCACTTCTGCGCCGAACGAAAAAGCCAAGGCAGAGAAAAAACTGGCGCAGCGCAAAGCGGAGCTGGAGCGCGTCAAGAGTGATGCAGAAAAGTTTACCGCGGCTAACTTTGCGAAACTGTCGCAACGTGCACAAAACCTGCACAGCAAAGCATTTACCACCAATATAGGTGATCCGAACTATCATGAGCTGGAAACGCTCACCTATAAAGATGGGGATACAGAAAGAACGGTGCAGGTGCCTAAAGGCGATATCCTGCATCAGTTCAGAACAGATGTAAATGAGGGTAAGCTGCCTACCATATCCTGGCTGGTGGCGCCGGGAGAATTTTCTGACCATCCGGGTTCGCCCTGGTATGGCGCCTGGTACGTGTCTGAAGTACTGGATGCATTAACCAGCAAAGAAGAGGTATGGAAGAAAACTATTTTCATTCTTTGTTATGATGAAAACGATGGTTACTTCGATCACGTGCCTCCTTTCACTGCACCACATAAACCGGGTACAGGAAAGGTTTCTGAAGGAATAGATACCGGTTTGGAATACGTAACAAAAGAAGAGGAACAGGCCAAGAAATACCTGGGTGCAGATGAGATCCGCGAAAGCCCGATAGGATTGGGATACCGGGTACCGCTGGTGATTGCCTCTCCCTGGAGCCGGGGCGGGTATGTGAACTCGCAGGTATGTGATCACACCTCTATTTTGCGGCTGATGGAAAACTTCCTGCAGCATAAAACGGGTAAGGCTATTAAGGAAACGAATATCTCCGAATGGCGTCGTACGGTGTGTGGTGACCTGACTTCTGTTTTCCGTCCGTTCAACGGGGAAAAGGTAACCGTGCCTTTCCCGGAAAGGAATGAGTTTATAGAAATGGTGTACAACGCAAAATTCAAGAAGTTGCCGGATGGTTTTAAACTGCTGACCGCGGATGAAATTGCGAAGATCAACATCAATCCTGCAGGGTCGGAGTGGATGGCACAGCAGGAGAAAGGCGTGCGTATTTCCAACGCGTTGCCGTATGAGTTATATGTGGGTGGTAAGCTGAGTGCAGATAAAAAATCATTTGAAATCAGCTTTGAAGCGGGCAACAAAGTATTTGGCAAACAAGCGGTAGGTGCACCTTTTAACGTGTATGCTCCCGGTAAATATTTGCAGGAAGACACCCAAACCATGGAACCGGTAAGAACCTGGTCTTACGGGGTGAAGGCCGCCGATAAGTTGAAAGATACCTGGCCGCTGGCTTCCTTTGAAGATGCACATTACCATTTAAGGGTGTATGGTCCTAATGGCTTTTATCGTGAATTTGCCGGCGATGCCAATGATCCGCAGATAGAAGTGCTGTGTAACTATCAGGGTAGCCTGACCAATAGCCGGAAGCTCACAGGAAATGTGGAGTTGAAGCTGATCAATCATGGTAGCAAAGCTGCCAATATCTCTATCACTGACCTGGGTTACCATAAAGGGGAGCTGAAGAAAACAGTAGCTGCCCGTACGGAAGCAACGCTGGTAATAGATTTATCCAAAAGTCATGGCTGGTACGACTTTTCAGTGAAGGTAGCGGGCAGCGGTTCATTTGAACAGCGGTATGCCGGTAGGGTAGAAACAGGAAAGGAAAGTTTCAGTGACCCGGTAATGGGCAGGGTATAATACCTGATAAGATACTTGTAGGGATGTATTAAAAGTAATTTGATGGGCGGGAGCATCGTGTAAGCGAGATTTTTTCCATCAGGTATCCGGTTAAAACCGGGTAAAAATTACTTTTAATGCATCCCTTTTTTATGAATAATGGTTTGAACTAAATTATCGTTTTTTTGTTATTTGTTTTTTTGTATATTGACTAGTGTGTTAATGATCCCGTTTGCCTTCGAATTGCCTCAATAAATTCATCATATTTAAATCATCCAAAATCGGTCCTTTATGAAACGTATTCACTGTCACCTGCCTTACCTTTTGTTATTGGCTGCTATTCTTGCTTTTGCTTCGTGTTCCAAAGATGGATCCGCTGGTCCTGCTGGCCCTGCCGGTCCTGCTGGTCCCGCTGGTGCTAATGGTACTGCCGGACCGAAAGGCGATCCCGGCACCGCCAATGTTATTTATTCTGCCTGGCTGGACGTTACCTATGCTCCGTTCACCAATGACGGCGGTGATACACTGGGATATGAAGCCAGTATCCCGGCGGCCAAATTAACCAAGGAAATCGTCAGCAGCGGCCTGGTATATGTTTACTTTAACCTTGGAAGCGCAGATGCGCCTTTTATAGTACCTGTTCCGTATGTTGACGCACAGGTGTACATTAATTTTGCCGCAGAAACCGGAAATATTAGTTTGAATTCGAATGTGGATTTAAGTACCGGTCCTAATAGTGATAACGTAAAGGTTTTCCAGTACCGCTATGTGCTGGTTCCCGGCGGCACTACTGCCCGTAGCAGCAGCAGCGTAGACTGGAAGGATTATAAGTCTGTACAGAAGTACCTGGGTTTGAAAGATTAGTATTTATAATATCACAACGGTGGACAAGTCCTCCTGCCAGGTGCAGGGGGACTTTTTGTTGCGCTAAATGCACAGTTTGTTCCCGGCTGGCTACGAAGGGCCGGAGCAATTGCCGCGCTGAGAGGGCTTGTTGCAACCGGCTTTTCTTTTGATATAGCACTGGTATGAAAAGGCTATTATTGATTACGTTGTTTGCATACGTTGCGGGGAGCAGCTGTAATTCCCCTTCTGCCCCGGTTAATTCCAATGATCAAAGTGATATAAGCCCCCGAAATACCGGGATTACCCCGGAAAATGCTTATAATGACCTGTTCCTGGATACTGCGGCGGTAGAAAAGTTTATTGTGGCGCAAAAGCTGGATGATACGATTGCTACCCGGTTGCGCAGCTTTTATAATGCGCGCAATTTTGAATTTGCCTGGCTGGACAGTCATGGGCCGGTAGAACAGGCGGCTGCTTTCCGCAGTTTGTACAACTATAGTAAAGATAGTACCAGCAACAGGGCGCTGGACAGGCGCCTCGATGCTTTAATGGACGAAGATAGTCTGGATATCAAGGCTTCAGATCCGCAAATGGTGAATACGGAATTACAGTTGACCTGGCGATTGATTAACTATTTCCAGGAAAAGAACGGCAGTATAGCGCAGCTGGAGCATATGGTACCGGCACAGCGTTACCCGGTGATGGTGCTGGCTGATTCGATGTTGCAAACCAACGATAAAATGTTTCCGGCAGTAGCCGTGATGAAAGGGCCGCTCAAAGCCCATAGGGAATATGTCAGCAAAGGTGGCTGGCAGCCTTTGCCCGCCGTGAAAAAGGGGTTAAAGAAAGGGCAGTCTTCTCCCGAAATAACACCCATAAAAAAACGGCTGCTGATTACCGGCGAACTTAATAGTAATGATAGCAGTGAGCTGTTTAATGACGAGCTGGAAGCTGCCGTGAATCGCGTTCGTAACAGTAATGGCTATACGCAAAACGGGGTGTTGAATGATACGGTTATTAATGTACTGAATATACCGGCAGAAGAGCGGTTGCAGGAATTGCTCGTGAATATGGAACGTATGAAATGGATGCCGGAAACGCCTGCGGGCAAGTTGATAGTGGTAAATATACCGGCTTTTGTGCTGCATGTAACGGATGGCGCCAACCGCTTGTTTGACATGGATATAGTAGTAGGGAAGGAAGGGCATAGCACGACCATGTTTTCAGGGGTACTAAACCAGGTAGTGTTTAGTCCTTACTGGAATATTCCGCGCAGCATTGTGCGGAAAGAAATATTGCCTGCTATGGCGCGTAATAAGCGTTACCTGGCGGCCAAACATATGCAGGTAACCGGCACCGCCAATGGGCTACCGGTGATACGGCAATTGCCGGGTGCGCACAATGCGCTTGGAAAGGTGAAATTCTTGTTTCCGAACAGTTACAACATCTACTTCCACGATACGCCGGAGAAGGGGCTGTTTGATCGCGATAACCGCGCTTACAGCCATGGTTGTATACGATTGAAAGACCCGGTGAAAATGGCGCAGTTTGTATTGGAGGACTCACCCCAATGGACCAACGAAAAAATTGACAGCGCCATGAATAGTGGCAAGGAGAAATTTGTGGCGGTAAAAGATCCTGTTCCGGTGATCATTACTTATTTTACCGCCTGGAGTGATAATGGTGCATTGCACTTCGCATCCGATGTGTATGGACACGATATTATTTTCAGGAAAAAATTGTTTCAGTAAATCAGGAAGGGGTGCCGTCTTTGCTCAGGATTTTTGTATGCGCGGAATAGTATTTATCCGGGCTGTATAAAAACAGGCAGGTACCGTTTCTGATACATTCAATCACTTTGCGGTGAATGTTTTCGGGGATAGCGGGGCATCCCAGGCTGCGGCCAATGTAGCCCTGTACTTTACCTAAACTTTCATTGACATAATTCGCGCTGTGCATCACAATACCTCTGCTGAGGGCGTTACCGTTGATGCCGGCTTCTTCTCCTTCCAAACGAAGGGAGTAGCCGTGTTCGCCGGTATAAGTGTTGCCAGTGATATAGAAGCCCAGACTGCTTTTGAAACTGTTCATCTGGTTAGAAAAAGTACTGGCAATGTCTTTACCTGAATTTCTGCCATGAGATACCAGGGTGTTGAAAAGTAATAGTTTATTTTTAAGATCTATTACGAATAAACGTTTTTTGGTACTGGGCAGGGAAAAGTCAATGATAGAAATAACGTCCGGATTTTTTATCCGTCCGCTTTCTTCCAGGTGTTGATAGCCTTTTAATGCGTTTTCAAAAGCTTCCCTTGACAGACCAGTAGTGTCCAGTCTCATGTTATCATAGAGACTTATCTCCTGAGCGGAATCTGTTTTGATCGCTGCAACAGCCGGTTCATGAGCTGCCGAAGGATGATCTGCTGTAGTAAGGGTGGTAATCAGAAATGCAAAAAGACCAATAGTAAGAATAAAAATCAACGGTTTAACCGATCGCTTCAAGTTCATGTTCACGCCGTAATATTTTAATTGGTTATAAAAAGGCACAGATCACGAAGATAACGTTTTTCGCAGTGGAAAATGCCGGAAAATGGCCGTCAGAGGCCGCTGAGAAGGTTTTTTAACAGGTTGTTCACATACATGGAAAATGTATATAA
>NZ_DATCVJ010000176.1:0-3003 GCF_036566945.1 Chitinophaga sp.
AACTCCTACGACCAAACCTTAACCGGTAGCCGCTCCGAGCCTAAATATATTTTTGGCTTGAACCTGAGCGCTGCCTGGAAAGGTATTGATATCTCCATGATCTGGTCCGGTATGGCGGGTATGCAATACTACTGGAACCAGGAAGGATATAACAATTCCACCCTGCGTAACGGAAATGCTGTATCTGATCGCGTGGCTAACAACCATTACTATTACAATGCAGATAATCCTTCCGATCCGGCCAATAACATCAATGGCTCACTCCCTCGCCTGAAGCTGAACAATGATGCCATTAATAACACTGCCAGCAATTTCTGGCTGATGAAGGCCGACTGGGTACGTTTAAAGAATCTGCAGATTGGCTATACCCTTCCGGATGCCATGACAGAGCGCATTAAACTGAAAAAAGTAAGAATCTATTTCACCGGCGAAAACCTGTTGACATTCACTGCCTTCCCTGGCCTGGATCCCGAGCTGGGCGCAAACGTAGGCTATCCTACAATGAAACAGTTTGCCATGGGCCTGAATGTTAATTTTTAATGCACCAAAGATCTGATCAACATGACTACCAATAAACTCATCAAGAAAATAGCAATAGCAGGCGTGGTTTGTGTCACCCTGCTGAACAGCGGATGTAATAAAGATTTGCTGAATACCACTCCTCCCGGCGCCATCGCTTCCGGCAACATGTGGAAAACCGATAACCTCACCGACCTCGGTGTAGACGGTGTATACAGCGCCCTGCGGTTAGGCATCAACACCGGCGCTGCCAGCGGCAGGGAGTTGTACCAATACGATCGCTTTGTGACCAGCCAGGTGAGAGATGCCGATCCTTTTTTAAGTGGAAACGCTACCAGCTCCAATGGTATGTTCTCCGATGTATGGAAAGATCTGTATGAAGGCATTCACCGGGCTAATGATGGCATTACCAATATTCCGTTGCAATCGCCTTCTTCTCCGGAGAAAAAAGCCCGTTATGTGGCCGAACTGAAGTTCCTGCGTGCCTACTTCTACTTCCGTCTCAACCAGCTGTACAAAGGCGTTCCCGTGTACCTGGAAATTACCGACGTATCTGCTATGAACAAGCCACGTGAAACAGAAGCACAGGTTTGGGATGTGATCGTAAAAGATTTAACGGATTGCATTAACGAAACCAACCTGCCCGATAAATATGCCAAAGGCGATGCTAAATTTGGTCATGTTACCAAAGGCGCCGCTTATGCCCTCCGCGGTAAAGCATACCTGTACCAACAGAAATGGGATCTCGCCATCGCCGATTTTGCGAAAGTACGCCAGGCAGGATTCTCCCTGTTCGGCAACTACTTTGAGCTGTTCCGCCCTGCGAATGAACAATGTGATGAAATGATTTTCTCCATACAAAACAAAGGATTGTCCGGATTCGGCAGCACTACCCAGTTCTTCACCGGTACCCGCTCTTCTTTTGGTTCCTGCTGGAATACCTACCTCATTGCTCCCGACCTGGTAGACAGCTATGAAAATGCAGATGGCAGCCCATTCAAATGGGATGATGTTATTCCAGGTTATAGCAGTAAATCCATCACACAACGGGAAGTATACTTTTTCCGCAATAACCTCACCGATGCAGAAAAACAAACCATTACCAAAAGAGGTGTAGACCTGACGGATTATCTTCCCGATGGCAATGAACAGCGTATCCGTAAAGCCTATACCAATCGGGATCCCCGCCTGGAGCAGAACGTGATTACGCCGTATGCGACTTACCTCGGCAGACAAATAGAAGGTGCCGACCGCACTTTTACTTCCCGCTGGCCACACCGGAATGAAAACTTGCCAACATTGGATCTGACAACAGATACACGCACTTTCTTCTATTACCTGCATCGCAAATTCGTGTACCTCGGCAGCACGGAATTACCAGACCGCGCTTCCGGCCCTACCGACTTTCCACTGATCCGTTTCGGCGATGTATTGCTGATGTGGGCAGAAGCATTAAATGAATCCGGTAAAACAGCCGAAGCAATTCCCCTGGTGAATGAAGTGAGAAAACGTGCCGGTGTAGCATTGCTGAACTCCTCCGCCGCCACCACTGTAAACGGACAGGCAGATCTGCGGGAACGCATCCGGCATGAACGCCGCGCAGAATTCCCGAATGAAGGCATCTCCTACTTCGATGAAATGCGCTGGAAAACATGGAAACAAACCGTTTTCTATCCCGGCAACGGCGTGAAGCAAATATGGGGATTTGTAGTGTCGCCCTACCTCTGGCAAGGCGATTATATATACAATTGGGCCATTCCTCAACAGGAAGTGCAGATGAATAGCAGTCTGCAACAGAACCCTGGTTGGGTAGATTAGAAGAGCCGAAAGCTTAAAGCAGAAAGCAAAAAGCTATTAAAACGGATACCAGTACAATATCCGCTTTAATAGCTTTTTGCTTTCTGCTTTAAGCCTTCTGCTAAAAATTTACATCAATACAATACGCGGAAGCTAATCGTATCCTTAATATGCTTCAAATCTTTTAATACCTTCTTATCATATTCTGCACTGATATCTGTAATCACATAGCCAATCCGCTCATTCGTCATCAGGAACTGCGATACAATATTAATTTTCCCATCGGCCAATACCTGGTTCACCCGTGCCATGATCCCCGGCACATTGCGGTGAATGTGGATAAAGCGATGTCCATTCTTTACTTTGGGCAACTGTATATTCGGGAAGTTACTGCTCTTGAAAGCATCTCCGCTGTTAATAAATTTCGCCATTCTTTTGGCAACAGATTCCGGTTTTTTGATATTGTCAAAAATCACGATGCCCATATCAGTACAGACATCCTGAGGAATATGTTTTTTGCTGTTACCCAGGTAACCAATCACTTTTAACTTGGTAGCCTTGCTCAGTTTTTCCGCGGAAATAGATTCTTTATTACCTAACAAAATAATACCGGCTTCTTTCAACTGCTTATCCTCCAGCGTGGTAGCGTGTTTCACGCCAAAACCATCTTTCTTCAGGTATTTCACC
>NZ_DATCVJ010000177.1:0-2364 GCF_036566945.1 Chitinophaga sp.
CCCTTAACGTCTTTACCGATCCCCAATACCAATAGCAATAGTAGCAGCCCTCCTGCATAGGCCAGGTTAGCCGTGGCTGTAAAAAACTTACTGTCCGTAAGCCAGATAATAGCCGCCAGTACCAACGATATTCCCAACCAGATTAACTGACGGGAATAGTTTTTACCAGGATGGATAATATCCAGCCATACATTGTCATCACCCCGGTATTCCGCAGCAAAAATGGACATAATGCCGATGATCACCAATGCGAGGTACAGGCCAACTATTGGCCAGTCTATCCCTTGTGTCAGTTTGGCTTGCGAGCGGTTCATTATAAATAAATCGGTTTATTCGATGATTGGTTAAGGCTTGTTCTTCTTTATGATGGCATTGTTATTCAAGGAATCCAGATGCGATTTCGCCAACATGGCCGGGTCTATTGTTACGGTTTCCATTACGGATTTCAACAACGGCTGCCGCTTGGTGGAAATGCTGTCTTTCAGATATTTCTCCATCATCAAACTGGCAATAGGCGCCGCATACTTGGCACCAAAGCCGGAGTTTTCCACCACTACGGCAATGGCTATACGTGCATGCTCCGCAGGTGCAAAGGCCACAAACATCGCGTGGTTCTTCAACTTCACCCTAACACCATTCACGATACCATAGTTTTCTGCTGTACCGGTTTTACCACCAATGGTAATCCCTTCGATCTGCGCAATACGACCAGTACCACTTTCCACCACATCTGTCATACCATGGATTACCGCGCTGTACGCAGAATCCGAGATATGCGCTCCTTCGTGCTTTTGCTTGTATTTATCAAGCAGGTGACTGTTATCATTATCAATACTGCTTACAAAGTGAGGAATATAGTAGGAACCACGATTTGCCACAATACACATGGCGTTGGCCATTTGTAAAGGTGTTAACAGTAATTCACCCTGTCCAATCCCCAAAAACACGGACGTACAGGAATTCCAGCTGCCTTTGTAACGGGCATCATAATATTTTTTATCCGGTACCAGGCCACGTCCTTCACTTGGGATATCCACACCTATCTTATGTCCAAATCCGAAAGTGTTCATATAGTCGGCCCACTTCTGCATACCGCCAACTTTGATGCCGCCAAATTTCGCCGCATCTACGCTTAAGCGATACACGTGTGAGAAGTAAGAGTTACAGGAGTGCGATAGTGCCAGTCGGAGGTTAGCGGCGTGCCCCGCATCGTGGTGTTCACACTTAATGGGGCGTGAACAGCCATAATAGGCTCCACCACAGGGATAACCAAAACTGGGTGTAATAACCCCTTCATCCAGTCCTACCAGTGCTATCATCGGCTTAAAAGTAGAGCCGGGCGGATAGGTTGCCTGGATGGCACGATTAAAGAGTGGTTTGGTCGTATCTGTATACAGTTTGCTGAAGTTGGCACTTCTGTACGGACCTGTCAGGAGGTTTGGATCAAAGCTAGGACCACTCACCATAGCCAGGATACCGCCTGTTTGCGGATCTATGGCCACGATACTGCCCGATTTGCCTTTCATTAATTTTTCACCCAATACCTGTAATTCTATATCCAGCGACAGTCGCAGATTTTTACCAGCTATCGCCGCACTATCAAATTCGCCGTTTTCATAGGCGCCCTGCGGTCTGTTGAGGTTATCTTTAATCAGGTATTGTATCCCGCGTTGTCCCATCAACACCGGCTCATAGGTTTTCTCCAAACCTGTGAAACCAAGATAGTCGCCGGAATTGTAAGAGTTATAGTTTGCCGTGTCTTTTAACATGGCCGGGGAAATTTCCGCAATATACCCGAGAATGTTAGCCGCAGCAGCATAAGGGTAGGAGCGGATTTGCCGGGGTACCAGTTCAAAGCCGGGAGAAAACAGGTACATGCTTTCCTGGAGCTGACCGAATACTTCGGGTGCCAGGAGCGGAGCAAAAACGGATTGTCTTACCCGCCCGTTTTTCACAATAGCGGTGATAATACGTTTTCTGAATTCTTCTTTATCTATTTTTAAGATATTACAGAGATAGGCGGTATCAATGCTTTTAACGCTGGCGGGCGTAACCACGAGGTCATACAGTACATCATTACCGAGGATACTACGATTTTGCCGATCGTAAATGATACCACGACTGGGATATATCACCTTGCGCAGCACGGCGTTGGCATCTGCGAGCTTGGCATATTTCTTCTCCACTATTTGCAGAAAGAATAACCTGGTGATGATCAGAATTACCATCCCAAGTATAATCATCTGTATTACTCTCTTCCTGGGCTGATTAAATACTGACAAGGACGGATATGTTTTAATTACAAAAATAGCGGAAAGCTTAAAGCACAAAGCTAAAAGCGCCCACATTTTGTTGTTTATTTTT
>NZ_DATCVJ010000178.1:0-1989 GCF_036566945.1 Chitinophaga sp.
CATTGATCCGTATTGATACACAGGCAGGACATGGTGCAGGTAAACCCACATCTAAATTGATTGATGAAGCAACGGATATCTGGGCGTTTACAATGTATAACCTCGGTATGCATAAATAGATAAAGCAGAAAGCAGAAAGGAGAAAGCAAAAAGCTATTGTAGCGAATGACTGTGAAGGATAGATATTCGCTACAATAGCTTTTTGCTTTTTGCTTTCCGCCTTCTGCTTTTTTCCTTATCTTTAAAAACAGCGCAAATTATATGAAGGTACTTATAACTGGTAGTAACGGATTATTGGGACAACATCTGATCCCGCTTTTTCTGCAGGATGGAAAATATGATGTAATAGCCACAGGCAGAGGCCCCAATCGTTTTCCCCTGCGGGATAATTACACCTACGAGGCGGTAAATCTCCGTGATGCCGGCAGCGTAAAGCAGCTGGTAGAGAAGCATCATCCGGATATCATTATCCATGGTGGTGCCATGTCGCAGGTAGATGATTGTGAAAAAAATAAAGATGCCTGCTGGGATACCAACGTAGGCGCTACACGTTATCTCGTGCATGCAGCAGAAAGTGTCAACGCCTTCTTCCTTTTCCTGTCCACCGATTTCGTATTCGATGGTTTACAAGGTCCTTACAGTGAAGAAGCGACCGTTAATCCTATCAATTATTATGGTACCAGCAAAGTGGCCGCTGAACGTTTGGTGTTTAACAGCAAACTGCAGTGGGCCATTGTGCGTACGGTGCTGGTATATGGTGTAGTAGCCGATCCGCATCGTAACAATATGATTACCTGGGTGAAAAATAATTTACAGCAGGGTAAAAAAGTAAAAGTGGTGGATGATCAGTGGCGTACACCTACGCTGAGTCATGATCTGGCGAAAGGTTGTTTACTGATTGCAGATAAAAAAGCGACCGGTTTCTTTAATATCTCCGGTAATGAAATACTCACTCCTTACGATATGGCTATTAAAACAGCCGAGTTCTTCAACCTGGACACCTCGCTGGTAGAAAAGATCAGTGCCAAAACATTGGCGCAACCAGCTGCCCGTCCTGCTAAAACAGGATTGCTGATAGATAAGGCGGCGAAAGAGCTGGGTTACCAGCCCCGCACGTTTGCGGAGGGGCTGGAGATTGTGGCGGGGGAAATTAAAGTCTGACGACTAGAATTCCAGGTATACTTTATTTCCAAATACAGTTCTGATACTATCCAGTTGCAGTGTTGTATCTGCAGGTACTACATGCAGTTCTATGGCAGTTCTGAATAAACTATCTCTTTTATAGATCACCAGTGTTCGGCCCCAGTGGGCTTGTTTCTTCTGGTCCTTTACAGCGGCGCTGCTATCTTTATAGGTTTTGGTAACTGCAAAATAGGTGTGTACGGCATTAGCAGCTGCTACAGAATCAGCGATGGCTACCTGCTGCAGTGAATCTATAGCGGCCTGCTTCGCAATGGAATCCACATTTACCGGAGGGGCTGTTTCAGATACTGCGGCAGATACGCCGGAGAGATACCACCAGGCGGCCAATCCGATTACAATACCCGCTATCGGAATACCGGCCCACCACCATTTGAACCCACTTTCCTGGGTAACGGCTTCCAGCGTTTCTTCCATTTCTTCCGTCATAATAGGCTCCAGTGCCTGTTTTTGTTCCGTTTCCGGTTGAGGCGCCGCTGGTGCAAATGCCACTGGTTTAGGATCTGCACGCTCAATGGGCGTAAGATCTAAGGTAGCCTTTTCAATGGGTAGCTCTTCCGCATGAAAATGGATATTACCGGCAAAGTCGCCCTGCAACTGTCCAATACCCGGCAATACTAGCGGGATGCCTGATTTCAGCCCATTTTTCAGTTCTTCCAGGTATTTTTCGAGCTTACGTTGTGCTACTGCCGGCACCAGATTTTCCTTGAGCGCAATCCATTCCACGCAGGAACCATCATCTTGCCACTGCTGGGTAAACATGATCTGTTCGCGCGGAGCTGTTAACGT
>NZ_DATCVJ010000179.1:0-1571 GCF_036566945.1 Chitinophaga sp.
TCCAGTTTTCCGGTAAATTCTCCGTTGATCACCTGTTTTATGTTTTTCAGATATTGGTCCCGGGCATTAATGGCTGTTTCTAATGAGTCTGCCCGCATTTTAAGATGGATAAATTCCTTGCGCTGTTTCAGATCTCCATAACCAGGTATATAGTAGCGTAAAGGTGTAAATACCACAGTGGCTACCGTAATAGCTACCAGTAACACAAACAGGGTGCTGAAAGCAATATACACGCTCATCCGGGAGAGTTTAAACGAGGTGACTTCTTCATAGGTATCGTCATTCATAATCACCAAACGGTACTTATGACTGAGTTTTTCCAGGTTTCTTCTGTTGTTTTTATTCCCCTTCTTGGCCATGTTTGTGGTACTACTTAAAGAAATTTATTCCTTTTAAGGCGGGCTAAAGTTAATCAATATTTTTAAAGCGAAAAGCAGAAAGCAGAAAGCAAAAAGCTATTGTAGCGAGTCATTGAATACAATAAGTTGCTGATATTCGCTCATTTAACCCGGCACAATAGCTTTTTGCTTTCTGCTTTCTGCCTTCTGCTTTTGAGAAAAAGCCACTATTTTATACTATCTTTAAAATATTTTTTCAAACTGTAAGTTATATATATTTAGCCTATACACCCTGGCATCCATGAATTGCATCAAACTGCTACTTAAATATCTGGGATTTTTTATATTGTCAATTTGCCTGGGTTTGCCGGCGGTCTGGGCACAGAACAAGCCTCAAAAGCAACCGCAGCAAACAAATTCCCAGAGCCAGACCCCCAATAATCAGCAACAAAAGCCTGTTGCCAAGCCCCTTTTTAAACCTAAGGAGCCACGTGTACAGGACCGGCGTCCCCCTTCCGAAGTAATGCTGGAAAAAAAGAAATGGAACTGGAAACGTAAGTTTTTCCAGAACATGGCTACACGCTTCAACTATTATTTTCACGCCAAACAGAAACTCGACAGGGTGGTGAGAACCGCTAACCGCGATGGCCAGGATAATTATAATATCCTGCTGCCTTTTTATCCTTACAGTTTACAAAGCCAGGGATTCAGCAAAGGAGAACTCGATTCTGTTATTGATAAAACGTCTATGGGCATTCAACTCCATGACCCTCGCGGCAAATGGATAGATGACTGTTTCCTGCTCATGGGCCGTGCCTATTTCTACGAAGGAGATCTCGAAAATGCCAATAAAACATTCCAGTATATCAATATCACGTTCGCCCCTAAACAAAAATCGGAATATAAAACCGTAGTGGGCGCCCGCGATAATGACCAGATCTCCATTGCTACCAACGAAAAAAGAAAAGGTTTCTTTGGCCGCTTCAAACATGTGAAAGCCCGTAACGATGCTTTCCTGTGGCGTGCCAGAACCCTGCTCGAACTAAAAGAATACGATGAAGTACAGGCCCTCCTGAACTTACTCAATAACGATCCGAAATTTCCCCACCGCCTCGAAGGCGGCCTCGCGGAAGTGCGGGCCTACAGCAGTTATATCCAAAAAAGATATCCTGAAACGATAGAACCCCTGCAGCTGGCCATCGATAAAAGCAACGACCGGGTAGCGCGGGCCAG
>NZ_DATCVJ010000180.1:0-4049 GCF_036566945.1 Chitinophaga sp.
GAATACACGTAAATAACGGGTAGATTTTTCTATCACGGTAAATTTATTTTATGATGAATAGTTTTCACTGCGTATTAAGTCATCAGTATTACAATCACTACTCCCCAAATAATGAGCAGGGTGTTTCCTACTGCGTAAGTAATCGTATATCCCAGAGAAGGGAGATTACTTTGTACCTCATCCTGTATAGCAGAAAGGGCCGCCGTAGTTGTTCTGGCTCCGGCAGTACAACCCAGGATCAATGCCGGGTGAAATTTAAATATATACTTCGCCATCAACACACCTGCCAACAGCGGAATGCTGGTTGCTGCTATCCCTACTAAGAATAATCCCCAGCCTACTTCTTTGAAACCGGCCACAAAACTGGGTCCTGCCGTAATACCTACCACCGCAATGAAAGTATTCAGGCCCACATTATTCATGACCCATAATGCCGGCTCGGGAATCCGTCCAAAAGCCGGATGCCGGGAACGTAACCAGCCAAACACCAGTCCCATGATCAACGCACCGCCGCTGGTACTTAAACTGAGTGGCACGCCACCCACACGAATGCTCATAGCGCCTATCAATCCTCCCAGTACAATACCCAGTCCTACAAAAATCATATCCGTTTTATCGGTGGGAATATCTGCATAGCCAATATGTGTCACTGCCCTATCCATATCTCTTTTATAACCTACCAGCTGAATATTATCGCCTCTTTCCAATACTGCTTCCGGATATACGGGCATGTTAATACCCGCACGTCTGATGCTTTGCACCGGAATACCGTGCATATAATCCATTCCCCGCAGTTCTTTGATCGTTTTACCAATCGTTTCTTTGTTGATCACAAATACCATCACATTCTCCACCGGAAAATTCAGCAGGTCATCATCAATAATTTCCTGGCCAATATTACTTTCTTCGCCGAGGATAAATTCTCTGCGGCCACTGAGCACAATTTCATCTCCGGGCTTCATCACATATTCAGGAGTGGGATCTGTTATTTTCTTATCTGCCCTGCGTATCCGCTCTACAAACAGCCGGTGGCCGCGTGCCACCAATTCTCCTTCCAGCTGCAGCACAGATTTGCCTGCCGCGATCGACTTATCATCGATCAGATAGGCCCGGAAAGTAACCGTTATAAATGCGGAACGCATACCCGGCGCCTGGGTAGGATCTCCGGCGCCCATCGTTTTTTCCAATTCTTTGCAGGCAGCTCTTACTTTGTCAATGCCTCCCAACATCATTGGCGCCACACTTGACAATAGCCATGCAGAACCAGCCGTACCAAAAATATAAGTCACGGCATAACAAACCGGCATCGCATTAATCATCAACTGTTTCTGATCAGGAGAAAGATTTACCTGGTTAATAGTATCTGCCGCCACGCCCATTACAGCAGATATGGTTTGAGAGCCGGCAATCAAACCTGCCGCCTGTCCTACGTTATAGCCCATCGCGATAGACAATAGCCAGGGGGCGAGTAGGCATACCACGCACATTAGCGCCGCAAATAATACCTGCGGCAACCCATCTTTTTTGAGGCCACGAAAAAACTGCGGGCCTACACTATAGCCTACGGCAAACAAAAACATCAGGAAAAAAACCGATTTCACATTGGCAGATACCTGTATATCCATCTGCCCTACCAACACGCCCATCAACAACACACCTGTTACTGATCCTAACGAAAACTTACCCAACTTGATACTGCCAATAAAATAGCCCGCTGCGAGGGTCAGAAAGACAGCCAGTTCAGGGTATTCCTGGAATGTATGGTGTAACCAATTCATTTATATCTGGATTATAGAAAGAAGAAAAAGGCCATAATTTCGGTCGTAATAGGTAACACAGGTCATTCCTCATTTGTTCAATGAAATTCGATTTATGTAGCATTGATGGAATTTTTCACGCATGGTTGAACAAGCCTTCCACCCCGTTGTTAGTGATCAAAAGAATTCTCTAACAATTAAGCCCATATTGTTATGCCATTATTCACCAGAAAAAAAGAAAATGAAAATTCCCGTTTGGGGTTGTACGCATCTGCAGACAGCAACGAGAGCATTCCTAAATACAAGATGCCCGGAGAAGCGCAGGATATGCGTACAGTATACCACCTCGTACATGATGAATTAATGCTGGATGGCAATTCCAGGATGAATCTGGCTACTTTTTGTCAAACATGGCTGGATGAGTATGTGCATCAGTTAATGGATGAATGCCTGGATAAAAACATGATCGACAAAGATGAATATCCACAAACAGCCGAAATTGAAGACAGGTGTGTACATATTTTAGCAGACTTATTCAATGCGCCCGAAAGTGCCACCACAATGGGTTGCAGCACTACCGGCTCCAGTGAGGCTGCTATGTTGGGAGGACTCGCTTTGAAATGGCAATGGCGAAAAAGAAGAGAAAAAGAGGGCAAATCTACCGACAAACCCAATCTTATTTGTGGTGCCGTACAGGTGTGCTGGCACAAGTTTGCCAAATATTTTGATGTAGAACTCAGGGAGGTAGGGATGGAACACGGCCGCTACAACCTAACACCGGAAAAAGTGCTGGAACTGGTAGATGAAAATACGATTGGTGTAGTGCCTACCTTCGGCGTTACCTTCACACTGATGTACGAGCCGGTATTAGCCATCGCCAAAGCGCTGGATAAACTGCAGCAGGAAAAAGGTTTGGACATACCTATTCACGTAGACGCAGCCAGTGGCGGATTTATATCTCCTTTTATTACACCTGATCTGGTATGGGATTTCCGCATTCCGCGTGTAAAATCCATTAACACATCCGGTCATAAATATGGCCTCAGTCCATTAGGCGTGGGTTGGGTGATCTGGCGGGAAAAAGAAGACCTGCCGGAAGAACTGATTTTCCGGGTAGATTACCTGGGCGGCGACATGCCTACTTTTGCCTTGAATTTTTCGAGGCCGGGCGGACAAATAGTGGCGCAATACTATAATCTCCTGCGCCATGGCAGGGAGGGATACCGGAAGTTACAACAAGCCTGTCTGGATCATGCCGCCTATATAGCCGAAGCCATAGAAAAACTGGGGCATTTCGAGATTCTCTATAACGGCAAAGGAGGATTACCAGGCGCTTGCTGGACATTAAAGCCGGGCGACCATGGGTTTACACTCTATGACATCACAGATAAGATCCGTTCCCGTGGCTGGCAGATTGCGTCCTATCCACTCACCGGCGATGCCAGGGATATAGTAGTGCAACGCGTGCTGATACGCCATGGCTTTAGCCGGGATATGGCAGATATGCTTATCCAGGATTATACCCGATGTGTAAAATTCTTTGAAGAAAATCCTGTCAGAAAATCACTGACGCAGAAAGAAGGGGGTGGCTTCCACCATTAATCAGTACGCTGAAATCCGGACAACGTTTCCAGGATATCATACGTATCGAGTAAAGCCTGTACTTCCGCTGTCATATTGGCTAAAGCACATATTTCAGCGGGAGTTACCAGCATCATTACATGATCGGCCGGCAGGGGCAAACAAATCATCTTTTCATTTTCTGTAGCATAACAGTGGTCATCCGCCAGTCGGGTGACCATTTTCCTGAAGCACTCAAACTCGGTAATATCAAGGTTAACAACCGTGGTACCAAAAGCAAGCTGAATTCCTTTACAATGGGGACAGCGGATTACATATCCTGCCGCACCGTGATACAATGTCTGGTAATTACACATGGGCCTATGGTTTTGTGCCTCCAGCGGCCGCGTAACGGCCGCTGTCAGGACTTAATTCATCACTCTTTTACTATCTATCTCAATACTGCGGTACAAACAACGGATGTATTTTATGTTTAGCTAAATACTCCGGGGTATCAATTACATGGCACAAAAGTAAAGCAGGAAAAACAAGGGGAATGCTCGGATCAGGAAAACGGTTTACGCAAAGAGGAAAAACGCGAGTTTTTGTCTTTGTTCAGGATTATACTGATTTAGATGATTTTCCGGATTTTTACTTTTATGATTTGGGAAGATTAAAAAGATTTTGGGAGATATAAGCGAATTTTTATCCGCTCATATCTCCCAAAATCTT